>JBBDHW010000019.1:88120-146602 GCA_040880805.1 Acidimicrobiia bacterium
CGTACCCGAAGTACGGCAGCACCGCAGTTATCCGGGCCGCCGAGGCACGGCGGGTGGCAGCCGAGGCCGCGCTCGGACTGCCACCGAACCCGGCCAACTTCCAGTCGCCGGCGACGATCGCGCTGTTCTCGGGAGACCTCGCGGCTGCCGCCGAGCACGCCCGCCGGTGGATCGCGGTCGCGCGCGAGGCGGGTGATCGCTACGAGACCGTCCAGGGGCTCACCATTCTCCCGGCAGCCCTGATGGAGGACATCCCGGCCGCACTCCGCGCGATCGAGGAAGCGGTCGACGAGGCTCGACGGCTCGGGAACCCGTCGAACCTCTCGTGGGCACTCACGACCTTCGGGATGAACCTCTCCGTGGTCGATCCCGAGCGCGCCATCGATGTGCTCGAGGAAGCGGTGACGGTGGGAACCACGAGCGGGAACCAGCAGGGCGTCGCGTCGGCGCTCGGCGGGCTTGCCTATGCGCGCGCACAGCTCGGCGACCACCGAGGGGCGCTTCCCGCCCTGGTCGCAGCAATCGGCCAGCAGCTCCAGGTCGGCGACCACTTCAGCATCGCCGGCACACTGCTCACGGTCGCCGAGATCTTCACCGAGCTCGAAGCCCACGAGAGCTCGGCCATTGTCCACGGCGCGGTCGACGCGATGAACGGGGACCGGGGCTGGTTCGGGCCGCCGGCGGAGGACCGCCAGCGGTCGATCGCCGAGCACCTACTCGAGTAGCTCCCGAAACTTCGCTTCGTCGATGATCTCCACGCCGAGCTGTTCGGCCTTCGCCAGCTTCGTACCCGGGCTCTCCCCGGCCAGCACGTAGCTGGTCTTCTTCGACACGCTGCCGGTGACCTTCCCGCCGCGCGCCACGATCTCTGCGGTCGCCTCCTCGCGCGTCAGGCCTTCGAGCGTGCCGGTGAGCACGAAGGTGAGGCCCGCGAACGACTGGCCGGCCGCCGATGGTTCCGCGCGCGGTGGACCCTCGAAGTTCACCCCCGCGGCGCGCAGCTTCTCGACGACCGCGCGATTGCGCTCGTTGGCGAAGAACGTGGCGACGCTCTCCGCGATGATGCCGCCGACCCCGTCGACCGCGGCGAGCTCCTCGCTCGACGCCGAAGCGATGCGGTCGAGGCTCCCGATCTCACGCGCGAGCGCGCCCGCCGCCGCGGGCCCGATGTGCGAGATCCCGAGGCCGACCAACAATCGTGCGAGGGGCTGCCTGCGCGACGCGTCGATCGCGTCGATCAACAGTTGCGCGGAGCGCTCGCCGATCCGTTCGAGCGGAACGAGTTGCTCCGCCGTGAGCGAGTAGATGTCGCCCGCATCCGAGAGGAGACCGGCCTCGACGAACTGTCGCACCCGTTCCTCGCCGAGACCCTCGATGTCCATGGCGCCGCGGCTCGCGAAGTGCACGATCCGCTGCACGCGCTGCGCGGGGCAGTCGACGTTGATGCAGTGGTGGTTCGCCTCGCCCTCGAGCCGCACGAGGGGCTGGCCGCACACCGGACACTGTGTGGGGAACTTCCACTTGCGCAGTCCACGCTTGCGCTTGGCGAGCACCGGGCCGACCACCTCGGGGATCACGTCGCCCGCCTTGCGCACGATCACGGTGTCGCCCTCGCGCACATCCTTCCGGGCGACCTCGTCTTGGTTGTGCAACGTGGCGAGCCCGACCGTGGAACCGCCGACGAAGACCGGCTCGAGCTGCGCGAACGGCGTGGCACGTCCGGTGCGGCCGATGCTGACCATGATGTGGCGCAGCAGCGTGGTCTTCTCCTCGGGCGGGAACTTGAACGCGATCGCCCAGCGCGGCGCCTTGCTCGTGAACCCGAGCTCGTTGCGCTGCGCGAGGTCGTCGACCTTCACGACCGCGCCGTCGATCTCGTAGCCGAACGAGTGCCGGTTCGCCTGTATCCGCTCGCAGAATTCGTAGACCGCGTCGATGTGATCCAGCACCTCGATGTGCTCGTTGACGGGTAGGCCGAGCTCCCGGAGCCACTCGAGCGTCTCGTGGTGCGATCGCAACCTCGGACCGCCGTCTTGCACGCCGAGCTGGTACGAGTAGAAGGCGAGGTCGCGCGACGCGGTGATGCGGGTGTCCTTCACGCGGAGGCTGCCCGCCGCCGCGTTGCGCGGGTTCGCGAAGAGCCGCTCGCCCGCGTCACCCTGACGGCGGTTGAGCTCCTCGAACGACACGAGCGGCATGAACACCTCGCCCCGGGCCTCGAGCCGAGCGGGCACGTTCGACCCGGTGAGCCGGTGCGGGATTCGGTCGATGGTCTGAACGTTGGCGGTGACGTCCTCGCCGGTCTCGCCGTCACCCCTCGTTGCCGCGCGAACCAAGCGGCCGCCCTCGTACAGCAGGGAGATCGCGAGCCCGTCGAGCTTGGGTTCGCCGACGAAGCGGCCGGCCTCTCCCACGACCCGTTCGACTCGCCCGTGCCACGCGAGCAGCTCGTCGCGATCGAACGCGTTGTCGAGCGAGAACATGCGCACAACGTGTCGGACCGGGGCGAAGGTGGAGGACACGACGCCGCCGACCTCGGTCAGCGGCGAGCCTTCGCGGAGCTGCGGGTACTGCTCTTCGAGCGCTTTGAGCTCGCGCTCGAACTCGTCGTACTCGCCGTCGGAGATCTCCGGCTCGTCGCTGTAGTAGCGCTCGCGGTGATAGCGAACGAGATCGCCGAGCGCGGCCGCCCGATCCGCGATCTCCGAAGGAACACCGTCGTGACGATTCGCGGCCATCGACCGCAATCTACCGACCTGGTGTGACAGCTACGTAGTAGTGGTCGGCGGCAGCGTCGTGGTGGTGGTGGTCGTCGTGGTGGTGGTCGTCGTCGTTGTCGTCGGGGGTGCCGTGGTCGTGGTGGGCGCCGTGGTCGTGGGCGGTGCCGTGGTCGTGGTGGGCAGCGTCGTCGTGGTGGGCGCCGTCGTCGTGCTCGACGCCGTCGTGGTGGGCGACGGCTTGTTGTCGTCGCCCCCGCTCAGCGCAACCGCCGCGAGCACACCGACGAGCACGATCACGAGCACGATCACCGCCGCGATGAGCCACCGCTGCGCACGCGACATCCCGCCGTCGGCAGCACCGCCGGGCGGCTGACCGTCGCCGGCTCCTCCACCCCCGGCTCCTCCACCCCCGGCACCGGCCGCGGCACCCGCGGCTGCACCCGCCGCTCCGGCACCGGCTGCGGTCATCGCAACCGTCGGTGCGCCGGTGCCCGGGGCGGCCTCCGGCGTCTCGCCGGCTACGGCGTCGTCCGCAGTTGGTTCGACCGCCGCACCGCAATTGCCGCACACCGTGGCGCCGGCTTCGAGCGGCTGGCCGCACACGCCGCAATAGCGGGTCGAGGTCGACTCCAAGTCAGGCTCCCAGCGTGAGACGGGCGGCAACGGCCTGGTCGTGGACGCGAGCGGCGAGCTCTCGCGCGATACCGAGCACTCGCTCGGCCTGCGAGGCACCATAACCCGCGAGCCCGCACGCCGGGGTGATGATCCCGCGTGCGCGGAGCTGCACCGGATCGCACCCGCGCCGGGTGAGCTCGCACCACACGCTCGCCAACCGGCGCCAATGCTTGTCGGCTGATTCACCGACGGGACGGTCGGTGGGGATGGCGCCCCATGCGATCCAGCCGTCGCCGTCGAGGAACCGCGCGATCGGGATCGTGTCGCGCACGAGCGACTCGCTCACCTCGACACCGAGCACTTGCGGCCCGGCCTCGAGCGCGAGCCCGAGGTCGCCGTCGCCGCACACGTGGACACCAGTGACGCAGTCGACAGCCGCGAGCGCGCCGGACAACACGTCGATGGCCGACTCGCGATCGAGCGGAGCGTCGCCGCGGCGCCACGCCACCAGCGCGGGCTCGTCGAAGAACAACACGACCGACGTGTGCGGCAAACGCGCGCTCACGATGTCTTCGAGCGCAACCGACCACCCGCGCGTAGCCTCGGCCGCCCGCCGGAACGCGCGGCGAGCGGGCATTCCTGCGGTGCGGAGCGCGACGCCGAGTGTGAGTGGGCCGGTGACCTGAACCTTGACCCGAACCGGCGGCCGCTCGAGCGCGCCCGCGGCGTCGAGAAACGCGAGCAGCCCGGCGTGCGCGTGCTCGTCGAAGACGCATTCCGGCGCGAGTTCCGACGCGCCCCCGATGTCGAGGGAACCGTCGGCCGCGACCGTGACTTCGGGGAGCGCGCCGAGCCATTGCGCGAGCATCCCCTCCCGCGGGTCGCGCGCCGGAAGCTGGGGTGCCGCGGGCAACTCGGGGAGGCACCGCAAGACGGCAACGGCTGCGGCCTGCGGATCGGTGTGCGGCAGGCTGCCAATGCCGGTCGCGAGGCCGGGGAGGAGTACCGGCGCTCGGAGGGTCGGCGTCATGCTCTTCCGCTCTTGGTGCAACGCATCGGGCCGCACTGCTCCACGTTCGGCAAACGGCTCACTGCGGTGCAGGAGCGAACGGTAGCGGACCGGGTATCCCGGTCCGCCGTGAGCGACCCATGTATGGGTACCTGCGCCGCGGTCGCTCGCCTCATGGGCTCGTACTATACGGATACTCGGGACGCGCGCCGGAAGCGGGCTTCCGCGTGACGCTTTGCGAAACGGAGTGACCCTGACCCGTTCGATCCCGCTGTGGTTCCTGCGCATCGCGTGGATCACGCTGCCGCTCACCGCCGGCCCCGCGGCCTCGGCCGCACTGAGCAACTGGTCGGACGCGCCGCGGGTGGTCGCCGAGGTGCTCCTCTGGCTCGCGTGGAGCGCGGGGCTGCTGGCAACCCTTGCGCCGCGACCTCAGGCCCTCACCGCGCTCCGCGCCATCGCACCCGCGTTCGGGGTGTTCGCGATCGCGGTCGCATTCGACGGCCGCGCGTCGACGACGGCGACCGTCGCTGCTCTGATCGCGACGACGATCACAGCCGTGCTCGCGTCGGGTCACGACATCGCGATCGCGGCCGTGAACGCGCTCGCGTACGGCGACGAGCAGCGCGTGCCCCTGCGCGTCCCACCCGCACTGTTCCTCGCTCCGCTACCGCTCGCGCGCGCGCTCGTCGTGGGCAGCGTGATCGCAGCCCCGTTGCTCCTTGCCGACGGGCGCATCGTGCTCGGCCTGGTGTCGCTCGCAGTCGGGGTGCCGTTGGTCGTGCTGCTCGTGCGTGCGCTCCACGGTCTGTCGCGGCGCTTTGCGGTGCTGGTGCCCGCCGGATTCGTGGTGGTGGACCCGATGACCCTCACCGATCCCGTGCTCTTCGTGCGCGAGCGCATCGCGGGCATGCAAGCGGTCGATACCGACGTTGCGTCACGTTCCGCGGTGCTCGACCTCCGACTCGGGGCGGCGATGGGCTCGGTGGCGTTGCGCTTCAACGAGCCCGCGGAGATCGTCCGAGCCGGTCGCGCCCGGAAACCGGCGGAGACGGTGCGGACGGCGGGCATCCTGATCGCGGTGGTCCGTCGTGACGAGATGCTCCGCCTCGCCGCCTCTCGGCACATCCGCGTGCAGTAGCGCGCGGCAGTTCAGGCTGCGATGCCACCGCCGACGAGCGTGTCGCCGTGGTAGAGCGCGACGACCTGACCGCGCGCGACGCGCGGTTGCGCGTGCGCGAAGCGGACGACGTTGGCGTGGAGACGAGCGGCAGCCGGCTCGCCGTGCGCGCGCACCTGCACGAGCAGCGATCGCTCACGCGGCGCGCCGTCGACGAACGTGAGATCGCGCACCGCGACCTCGTGGCGCAACAGGTCCGCTCGCGATCCGACCGTGACCGTGGCGGTGCGCGTGTCGATGTCGACCACATAGCGGCGCTCGCCCGCGGCAATGCCCACCCCGCGGCGCTGGCCGATCGTGAACGATGCGACCCCGGGATGCACACCGAGCACCGCCCCCGCGGAGTCGACGACGGTGCCCGGCACCATCGCGCTCCGTTCGGCGAGGAAGTCGACGCGGCCGTCCTTCTTCACGAAGCAGACGTCCATGCTCTCGGGCTTGTTCGCGGTGCGGAGCCCGAGGCGCGTCGCGTGCGCGCGCACTTGGGGCTTCGTGAGCTCGCCGACCGGGAACACGGAACGAGCCAGCTCGCGCTGCCCGAGCATGTAGAGCACGTAGGACTGATCCTTGGCGCGGTCGGCGCCGCGAGCGAGTTCGTACCGATCACCGTGCTGCAGGACGCGCGCGTGATGGCCGGTGGCGACGCGATCGAAACCGAGCGCACTCGCGCGATCCAGGAGCCGCCCGAACTTGATCGCGCGGTTGCACTCGACGCACGGGTTCGGGGTATGACCGGACGCGTACGCGTCGACATAGGGGTCGACCACGCTCGTGGTGAACTCATCGGTGAAGTTGAAGACGTAGTGCGGGATCCCGAGCTGCGCGGCGACGCGGCGAGCGTCTTCCACGTCGGACACGCTGCAGCAACCGGAGTCGGAGTCGCCCCCCCAGAGCTTGAGCGTGACACCAGTGACGTCGTGCCCGCGTTCGTGCAGCAACGCAGCCGCAACCGACGAATCGACCCCGCCGCTCATGGCGACGAGGACTCGGGGTCGAGGCGTCGTGTGCCCCGTCATGTGACGGTGCCGGCAGCGCGCAGCTTCGCGACGGCTTCGGGAACGACGGCGAGCGCGACATCCACATCGCGGTCGACCGAGGCGTGTCCGAGGCTGAGCCGGATCGAGGAGAGCGCGGCGTCGCGCGGCACCCCCATCGCTTCCAGGACGTGCGATGGCTCCGTGGCACCCGACGAGCACGACGAGCCCGCGGCCGCGCACACACCGGCCGTGTCGAGCATCACGAGGAGCGCCTCCGCCTCGACACCCTCGAAGCCGACGTGCGCGTTTCCTGCCACCTTCTGACCGCGCTCACCGTTCTCGAACGAGCCCGAGATCGACGCGAGCAGCCCGTCGACGAGCCGGTCGCGCATCGTTGCGATGCGCGCACCGTCGACGTCGCGTGAAGCAACGGTGGCCTCCAGTGCCGCCGCCATCGCGACAGCGCCGGCAACGTCGGAGGTGCCCGCCCGAAGCCCCTGCTCCTGGCCGCCGCCCTCGATCATCGGCTCGAGCGGCACGACGCCGCGCACGACGAGCGCGCCGGTGCCCTTCGGACCGCCGAACTTGTGCGCGGAGATCGAGACGAGGTGCGCGGGCTGGGTGGCACGGCTCACGTCGAGCCACGGAACCGCCTGCACCGCGTCGGTGTGCACCACGGCCCGGGGAGCACGCGCCCGCACCAGTTCCGAGAGGGCGTCGAGAGGCTGGATGGTGCCGACCTCGTTGTTCACGAGCATCACGGACACCAACACCGTGCGATCGTCGAGCGCGTCCTCCAGCGCGGCGAGGTCGACGATGCCGTCGCGGCGGGCCTGCACGCGCGTGACCCGAAAGCCGGCGCGAACCAGGCGGTCGCAGGACGCGAGCACGGCCTTGTGCTCGAACGCCACGGTGACGACGCCGTCGCCGAGCCCGGCCTCGCGCGCGGCGCGGGCTGCGCCCTTCACGGCAAGGTTGTCGGCCTCGCTTCCCCCGGCCGTGAACACGACCTCCCCCGGGCTCGCGCCGAGGGCATCGGCAACGGTCTCGCGGGCCTCCTCGAGCGCCGTTTTCGCCGCCCGCGCGACCGAGTGACCGCCCGACGGATTCCCGAAATTGCCCGCCAGGAACGGCGCCATCGCCGCGACCGCCTCCGGCCGCATGGGGGTGGTCGCGGCGTAGTCGAGGTAGGCACCGGTGGGCGTCACAGGCGCACAAGTCTAGAAGTGAGCCGTGCGACACCAGGCCGAGGAATAACTGTCATACCCCCGGGCGATACTCCTGATGTGAGCACGCAACTGCGCCTCGTCGAATCCCCCACGAAGCAGCCGAAGCGAGGCGGCACCCACGCGCCCAAGGCCCGAGCGAAGACCACCACCCGCGGTGCGCGCCGCGCGGTCCACTGGGGCGCCTGGGAGCTCGATGACCACACTCGTCGGATCGGGCGCGCCGGCGTGGCCGCCGCCCGGCAAGCCCTCGAAGCGGCTCGGGTGGCCCAGGAGCTGCGCCAGGCAAGCTGAACCCAGGGCTCCGGCTTCGCCCCCCTCGCGGGTGAGCCGTAGCCTTTGCGCATGAGTCACGAGCCGACGCGGCGCGATTGGGAAGAGCTCGCGAACGAGGAGTCGAAGGGCAACCCCGAGACGCTCGTCTGGCACACGCCCGAGGGCATCGCGGTCAACCCGCTCTACACCGCCGCCGACCTCGAGGGCCTCGAAGCCGTCGACTCTCTGCCCGGGTTCGAGCCCTTCCTCCGCGGCGTGCGGGCAACCATGTACTCCAACCGGCCGTGGACCGTCCGTCAGTACGCGGGGTTCTCCACCGCCGAGGAGTCGAACGCCTTCTACCGCGCCAACCTCGCCGCCGGGCAGATGGGGTTGTCGGTGGCCTTCGACCTCGCGACCCACCGCGGCTACGACAGCGACCATCCGCGCGTCGTCGGCGACGTTGGCATGGCCGGTGTCGCGATCGACTCCGTCGAGGACATGAAGATCCTCTTCGACGGTATCCCGCTCGACAAGATGACCGTGTCGATGACCATGAACGGCGCGGTGCTGCCGGTGATGGCCGGCTACATCGTCGCCGCCGAGGAGCAGGGCGTTCCCGAGGAGCAGCTCGCCGGAACGCTACAGAACGACATCCTCAAGGAGTTCATGGTCCGCAACACCTACATCTACCCGCCAGGTCCGAGCCTGCGGATCGTCACCGACATCATCGAGTACACGACGCGGCGCATGCCGCGGTTCAACTCCATCTCGATCTCCGGGTACCACATGCAGGAGGCCGGCGCGACCGCCGTGCAGGAGCTCGGGTTCACGCTCGCTGACGGAATCGAGTACGCGCGCGCCACGGTCGATCGCGGGCTCGACATCGACGAGTTTGCCCCGCGCTTCTCGTTCTTCTTCGGGATCGGCATGAACCTGTTCATGGAAGTGGCCAAGCTGCGCGCCGCGCGCCTGCTGTGGTCACGTTGCATGAGGCAGTTGGGCGCGACAAAGCCGTCGTCGCTCATGCTCCGCACCCACTGCCAGACGTCCGGCGTATCGCTCACGGAGCATGATCCCTACAACAATATCGTTCGCACCACCATCGAGGCGCTCGCCGCGGTGCTCGGCGGTACGCAGAGCCTGCACACGAATTCGTTCGACGAGGCGATCGCGCTGCCCAGTGAGTTCGCGGCGCGGGTTGCTCGCAACACGCAGCTCATCCTCGCCGAGGAGTCGGGCATCACGCATGTGGTCGACCCGCTCGGCGGGAGCTACTACGTCGAGGCCCTCACCAACAGCCTCGCCACTGAAGCTTCGAAGCTGATGGAAGAGGTGGAGGCGCTCGGCGGGATGACCAAGGCGGTCGAGTCGGGCATGCCCAAGCTCCGCATCGAGGAGGCGGCCGCTCGGCGCCAGGCCGCCAGCGATCGCGGCGCGGAAGTGATCGTCGGCGTCAACAAGTACCGACTCGAGCAAGAGCCCGAGGTCGACGTACGCGAAGTCGACAACACGAGCGTGCGCGAGCAACAGCTCGCACGGCTCGCGACCTTGCGCGCCAACCGTGACGAAGCGCGCCTCGACGACGCTCTGCGCGCGCTCCGCGACGGTGCCGCCGGTGACGCCAACCTCCTCCAGCTGTCGATCGAGGCATCGCGCGCGCGCGCGACCGTCGGCGAGATCTCCGACGCGCTCGAGGACGTGTTCGGCCGCCACCGAGCCACGATCCGCAGCATCTCCGGCGTGTACGGCGCGGCGTACGCGGGCGACGAAGACTACGCGCGCATCCACGACGCGGTCGAGAAGTTTGCGAGGCGCGAGGGCCGCCGGCCGCGGCTGCTCGTGGTCAAGCTCGGCCAGGACGGCCACGACCGCGGCGCGAAAGTGATCGCCACCGCGTTTGCCGACCTCGGCTTCGACGTCGACGTCGGGCCGCTCTTCCAGACGCCCGAGGAGGCTGCGCGCGACGCCGTCGAGAACGACGTGCACGTCGTCGGCGTGTCGAGCCAGGCGGCCGGGCACAAGACGCTCGTACCCGAGCTCATCGCACAGCTGCACAAGCAAGGCGGCGGCGACGTGCTCGTCGTCGTCGGTGGCGTGATTCCCGCGCAGGACTACGACGAACTGCGCGACGCCGGCGTCGCCGCCATCTTCGGCCCGGGCACCAACATTCCCGCCGCCGCATCGGAGATCCTGGGCTTGCTCTCATCACGCTGAGCAGCGGGAAGTCCAAATCGGTTGTTCGTCACGCTGGCGGTCTGTTCCACTTTCGTCATGGCATTGACCGACTGTGAGCGCGAGCAGGTCGAGTCGTACGTGCGGACTCGATCTCGTATCCCGGCAACGGAGCTCCGGGCGACGCGGTCGCAGCTTTCGCGGGATGTGGCGGCGTTGGTGCAGCGCGGTGCGCGCGAGCATCCAAACGCGAGGGTCAGGCGGGAGTGTCTCGGCGTGCTCGCACGGGCTCGCGTGCGAGCGATGTCGAATCGGTGCGTTGTGCGTCGAGGACACGGTGACGGATCTGATTGGCGTGCTCGATGCCGATCCGAATCCGAAGGTGCGGCATGAGGCGGTGTTCGTGATCGCTCGGCTCGGGCGTCGCGACCCACGCGTCAAGGAGGTGTTGGCGCGGGCCGCTCGCGAGGACGCCGATCCGTTGGTACGGCAGGTGGCGTTCGCAGCGGCCGAAGGGCGGGGCCGCGATGTGCGCAGTCGGAAGGCGCTGCGACGACGAGAGGCCCGACGGGCGAGCCGTCACGCGGGCAGACTGGCGGTGTGGATACCCTCGCCCAGCAGGTGATCGACGGGGATCGGCGCGCGTTGGCGCGGGCGATCACGTTGGTCGAGTCGACACGGGGTGACCACCGCGAGGACGCGGAACAACTCCTCGCCGAGGTGCTGCCGCACACGGGCGAGGCGGTCCGGATCGGGATCTCCGGAGCGCCGGGTGCGGGGAAGTCGACCTTTATCGAGGCGCTGGGCCTCTACTTGGTCGAGCGAGAGCATCGCGTCGCCGTCCTCGCCGTCGATCCGTCCAGCACGCGCAGCGGTGGGTCGATCCTCGGCGACAAGACGCGCATGGAAGATCTGACGCGATCACCCCTCGCGTTCGTGCGGCCGTCGCCCACCCGGGGAACGCTCGGTGGCGTCGCTCGGCGTACACGCGAAGCGATGCTGCTGTGCGAGGCCGCCGGGTTCGACGTCGTACTCGTCGAAACCGTCGGTGTCGGGCAGTCGGAGGTGAAGGTCGCTGCCATGGTCGATCTGTTTCTCGTGCTCGTTGCGCCGGGTGCCGGCGACGAGTTGCAGGGTCTGAAGCGCGGGATCATGGAGCTCGCCGATCTCGTCGTCGTGAACAAGTCGGACGGCGAACTCGCGCGCGCTGCGGGCGTGACCGCCGGTGACTACGCGAGCGCGCTGCACCTCATGCGGCCGCGCACGCCGGCATGGACACCGCGAGTGCTCCAGTGCTCCGCGCTTCTTGGCGAGGGCATCGACGCGGTGTGGGATGCCGTCGCAGACTTCCGCGCCGCGGTCGGTACGACCCTTTCGGTGCGGCGCGCCGAGCAGGCCCGGGAGTGGATGTGGTCCGAGGTCACCGAGGCTCTCCTCGACGCGCTCCGCGGCGACGAGCGGGTCGCCGCCCTGGCCGCGAGGCTCGAGAACGCGGTTGCAGCAGGCCAGACAACGCCCACAGCAGCTGCTGCGGCGATCGTGGAGGCCCTGAAACCCTGACCGTTTCACGAGCGAACGGCTGCGAGCCGGGTATCCCGGCTCGCAGTGAGCGACCGATGCTTAGGTCGAGGCCGGAAAAATCCGACAGATTGCCCATGAAGTCGGAGACCGTCCTGGTCCTCTCCGCGCTCGCGGGCGCCGTCTTCCTCGCCATTGTGTCCATGAAGATGGTGGGGCGCCGCGCCGCGACCACCGTTGACCGGGTCACCGAGCTGCTCGAGCGGAACGAGGCTCGCTTCCGCGCCATGGTGCGGGACTCGAGCGACATCATGGCGATCATCGACGCGCACGGCTACCTCACCTACGCGAGTCCTGCGACGGAGCGGATCCTCGGGCTCGATGCCGAGGCGCTCGTCGGCACGAACACCTTCGACCTCATCCATCCCGAGGATCGCCCGCGCGCCCTCCAGGCCTTCGACGTCGTGAAGACCGATCCGGAGTCGGCTGAGCGCGTCGAGTTCCGCATGCACCACGCCGACGGCGGCTGGCGCACCATCGAGGCGATGAGCACGAACCTGCTCCACGACTCCTCGATCGAGGGTCTCGTGATGAGCGCGCGCGACGTCACGGATCGACGGCGGGCCGAGGCCGAGCTACGTGAGGCTCAGGAGCGGTTCCGCAGCGCGTTCGAGCACGCGCCGATCGGCATGGCGCTGATGGCGCTCGACGGCCGCTTGTTCCGAGTGAACCGCGCGATGGTGGAGGTCCTCGGACGTTCGACCGACGAGCTGCTGCGCGCAACCGTGCGCGAGCTCACCCACGAAGACGATCACCACGCGTGTGCCGAAGCACTCGGCCGGCTCCTCTCGGGTGAGGTCCCGAGCTGTCAGCTCGACCTGCGGTTCATGCACCACGACGGCCACCCGGTGTGGGTGGCGCTGAGTTGGTCGATCGTGCGCGATGTCAAGGGCAACTCGCTCTACTTCGTGTGCCAGATGGAAGACATCACGGAGCGCAAGGCGAGCGGCGAAGCGCTCGCGCACCAGGCGATCCACGATCCGCTGACGGGTCTCCCGAACCGCGCGCTCTTCGTCGATCGCCTCGGGCGCGAATTGATGCGTGCCGCAAGCCTCCACTCGCGCGTCGCGGTCTTGTTCCTCGACCTCGATCGTTTCAAGGTGGTGAACGACAGCCTCGGTCACTCGACGGGTGACCGGTTGCTCGTCGCCGTCGCCGACCGGCTCAGCGGCGCGATGCGCCCCGACGACGTCGTTGCGCGCTTCGGTGGCGACGAGTTCACGGTCTTGTGTCAGAACGTCACGAGCGTGGAGACGGCTGCGCTCATCGCCGAGCGGCTCTCCGAGGTCATCGCCAAGCCCGTCGCGCTCGTCGAGGGTGAAGTGTTCGTGACCGCCTCGATCGGGATCGCGATGTCCGAAGGACAGGGCGACACTCCCGAAACGTTGCTGCGCAACGCCGATGCCGCCATGTACCACGCGAAGGAACTCGGTCGCGACCGCACCGAGGTCTTCGACGCGCCCACCCATCACCGCGCCGTCGACGACCTGCGGACCGGTAGCGCCCTGCACCGGGCGATCGAACGGGGCGAGCTGCGGATGCACTACCAGCCCGTGCTCGACATCACGCGCGGCGCGCTCACGGGTTTCGAAGCACTGATCAGATGGCAACACCCCGAGCGTGGGCTCGTCCCACCGTCGGAGTTCATCCCGCTCGCCGAGGAGACCGGGCTCATCGTGCCGCTCGGAGTGTGGGCCCTCGAAGAGTCGTGCCGCCAGGCAGTGCGGTGGCACGAAGGCTCCGCCGACGGGACCCGCCTCTCGATCAGCGTGAACCTGTCGCCGCGGCAGCTCGCGGAGCCCTCGCTCCCGAACGAGGTCGCGCGTGTGCTCAGCGCGACGGGTCTGGTCGCCGACTCCCTCTGGCTCGAGATCACCGAGAGCACCGTGATGCGCGACGCCGAGTCGGCACTGAGCGCGCTCGGCGCGCTGCGGGCGCTCGGCCTGCACCTCGCGGTGGACGACTTCGGGACGGGCTACTCGTCGATGACGTACCTCGCGCAGCTGCCGGTCGAGTCACTCAAGATCGACCGCTCGTTCGTGGCCGACGTGGGACGGCGCGCCGACAGCACGGCGATCACCACCGCGATCGTGAGCCTGGCACGCGCGCTCCGGCTGAAGACCGTCGCCGAAGGGATCGAGCACCCGGACCAGCTCGACCGGCTCCGTGCGATGGGCTGTGAGTTCGGCCAGGGCTACCTGTTCGGGCCGGCGCGACCCGCCGACTTCTACGGACCGGACCCGGTGCAGGCGATGCAGGTTCGACGGCGACCCGCAGAAAAGGTCGCCTGACCCCCACCCAGAACGAACCGGCGTCGTTCGGCATGGATTGTCCGTGTCATGCGACGCCAGTTTGGTGGGGCTTGACCGTTTTCAAGAGGTTTGATACACTCTGTCGCATTCAGTGACAGTCCGCACTTCCCCGGTCGCGTCGCAGTTCGGGAGGAAGTGCTGTGCCCCTCACGCTCACCGTCAAGCCCTGGCCCGACCCCCTGATCGACACGCTCGGCTACGACCCCCGGTCGCGCTATGTGGAGACCTTCTGGCTCCCGACCCTGGGGCCCACCGCGCTCCTCCTGCTGCGCCACCTCGCCGATCGCTTCGACCGTCAGCCCGACGGTGTCGAGCTCACCGTCGCCGACACGTGCCACGCCCTCGGGCTCGGCCAGCGCGACGGCACCAGCTCGCCGATCGTGCGCACGCTCGAACGCCTCACGCAGTTCGACCTCGCGTGCGACGACGGCCGCGGCAATGTCGCGGTGCGCCGCAACATCCCGCCGCTCAACCGCCGCCACCTCCGTCGGCTCCCGAGCGACCTCCAGGTCGCGCACGCCGAGTGGGCCGAGGCGCAGCTCGCGGAGCCACCGCTCGCTACTGCACGGCGCAACGCTCGGCGGGTCGCGTTCACGTTGCTCGAGCAGGGCGACGACCCCGATCACGTCGAGCGCGTGCTCCACGCGATGGGCTTCCACCCGACGGTGTGTCACGAGGGCGCCCGCTGGGCGTACGACCGTCACCTCGAGGCGCTCGAGCACGCAGCTGCGCTCCACGCGCCCGCGAGCTGATCCGGCCGAATTGATCCGGCCGGTCCCCCACCCCACCGGCCGTCGACGAGCGGCGCGTCCTCCCCTGGGACGCGCCGCTCGCTCCTGACTATTCGCTCGTTCGCTGCGGCGCAGGGCACCTGCGCCGCAGGCGCGAACTCGCTGGCGAGCGAGCTGCGCTCCTCCGTCGCTTCGCCCGCCGCATGTGCCGGGCACGGCAGCAGGTCGCTACGCTCGCCGCGTACCGCAGAGGAGGTCACATGGCGCTCATGGTGGTACTGCACCGGGTCGACGACTACGGCGCGTGGCGGAAGGTGTACGACGAGGTCGCGCCCCTGCAGAAGTCGGCAGGGGTGCTCGAGGAGAGCGTCTACCGGATGACGGACGACCCGGACCACGTCCTCGTCCTGCACCGGTTCGCGACCGCCGACGAGGCGGAGGCCTTCCTCGCGAGCGACGAACTGCGTGCGGCGATGGGCCGCGCGGGCGTGCAACCCGACTCGCTGCGCGCCGAGCTCTTCGAAGAGGCCTGAGCGCCGCGCACGGTGTCCGACGTCGCGACGATCGCCGGAGTATTGCGCGACGCGCAACGGATCGTCGTGCTCACCGGCGCCGGGATCTCCACCGGATCGGGTATCCCCGACTTCCGCGGACCTGAAGGCGTCTGGACCAAGGACCCCGCCGCGGAGAAGCGAGCGACGATCCAGCACTATGTGTCGGATCCCGAGCACCGCAAGCGTGCGTGGCGCGGACGGGTCGAGGGTGACATCTGGCAAGGCGAGCCGAACGCCGGCCACTACGCGCTCGCCGAGCTCGAGCGCCGCGCCGCGCTCGACACGCTGGTCACGCAGAACGTCGACGGGCTGCATCACCTCGCCGGCAATTCGCCGGAGAAGATCATCGAGATCCACGGCAGCGTGCGCGAGGCGAAGTGCCTCTCGTGTGGTTGGCACGGGCCGATGGAGGAGACGATCGATCGCGTGCGCGCCGGCGAGGAAGACCCGCCGTGCCTGCTGTGCGGTGGGATGTTGAAGGCCGCGGCGATCTCCTTCGGCGAGAACCTCGTGCCGGCCGACCTGCACCGCTCACAGCTCGCGGCAGCGAACTGCGATCTGTTCCTCGCGGTGGGCACGTCGCTCGTGGTGTACCCGGTCGCCGGACTGCCCGAGCTCGCGCTCCGCAACGACGCCACACTCATGGTGCTCACTGCCGAGGAGACGCCGTACGACCAGTACGCGAGCGCCGTCGTGCACGACCGACTCGAAGCGGTGTTGCCGGCAATCGTCGACGAGGTCTGACGCAAGCCGTGCAGTCCCCTTGGGAATACCTGACCTCTGCGGTAGGATTTAGCGGGTTCTGAACAGGAGATTCCCATGGCGAGCTACCGCGACCTGCTGAGCGAGGCCAAGCAACGCATCCGCGAGGTGTCACCCGAGCAGGCCGAGTTCCAACTCGGTGAGGCGCAGTTCCTCGACGTCCGCGAACAGGACGAGTACGACCAGGGCACCATTCCGGGTGCGGTGTTCATCCCCCGCGGGCACCTCGAGTCCCAGGCCGAGTCGAAATTGCCGGCGAAGGAAGCGCCGGTCGTGGTGTTCTGCGCAGGCGGCGGCCGCTCCGCGTTCGCCACCGACACGCTGCAACAGCTCGGCTACACCGACATCGTGTCGATGGCCGGCGGCTTCGGCCGCTGGAAGAACGAAGGGCGTCCCTGGATCACGCCCGCCGCGCTCACGCCCGAACAGCGCAACCGCTACGGACGTCACATCCTGCTGCCCGAAGTCGGTGAAGCCGGCCAGCAGAAGCTGCTGGAGAGCAAGGTGCTGCTCCTCGGCGCGGGTGGGCTCGGATCGCCGGCTGCGCTGTACCTCGCGGCTGCAGGTGTGGGAACGCTCGGTATCGTCGACATGGACGTCGTCGACACGTCGAACCTCCAGCGTCAGATCCTCCACAACATGGACCGCATCGGCGAGCGCAAGGTCGACTCCGCGAAGAAGACGCTCACGCAGCTCAACCCCGACGTCGACGTCGTCACCTACGACGTGCGCCTCGGCGCCGACAACGTTCTCGACGTGATCGACGGTTACGACGTGATCGTCGACGGCACCGACAACTTCCCGACGCGCTACCTCCTGAACGACGCGTCACTGCTGAAGCGGATCCCCGTCGTCCACGGGTCGATCTTCCGATTCGAGGGGCAAGTGTCGGTGTTCAAGCCCTACGAGGGTCCGTGCTACCGCTGCCTCCTCCCCGAGCCGCCGCCGCCCGAGATGGCGCCGAACTGCGCGGAGGCCGGAGTGCTCGGCGTGCTGCCCGGCATCATCGGCTCGATCCAGGCGCTCGAAGCCATCAAGCTCGTCCTCGACGTCGGCGACCCCTTGGTCGGCCGCCTGCTCGCGTACGACGCGCTCGAGGAGTCGTTCCACACCTTCAAGGTGCGGCGCGACCCCGACTGCCCGGCGTGCGGCGACAACGCGCCGCCGATCGTGATCGCCGAGTACGACGAGCACTGCCTTCCCCACGCGGTGCTCGCGGACGGTACCGAAACCGATTCGGGCTAGAAGGGGCGGGCGCTGCTCCGCACCGCGCTGGGCAAGATCCGCCGCACGCTCGAGCCCGGCCGGCAGGCCGGAGAGGCTTCGGAGCGCGTCGAGACCATGGCGAGCGGATCGTCGTCCGCGTCGACACCGACGTTGCGCGCGCGACCGCACTCCTGCGCGGCGTCGATGCGGTCGGCGCATTCGAGCTCCTGCGCCGCCGATGGGCCGAGCTCGGTGGAGAGGGCGACTGGGCACTCGACGAGCGGCGCAAAGTCGAGCGATTGCAGCTCGAGGCTGCCGCCCGCGCGGTGGAACGCCGCTGGTTCGAGGACGAGTGACTACGACGGGCGAGCGACGGAGGCGAGGTCGACCTTCGGTGGCGCGCCCGCTGGTCGCGCCTTCGCGTTCTTGGCGTTCGCCATGTTCTGCTGCTCTGGGGGAACCGGCGTCTTCTTGTAGTCGCGCCCCGTCGGATTGTTCGACGTGTCGAGAAAACGTGTGATCAGCAGGGCGCCATCGCTCGGGTCACCGGTGCCGGCACCGTCGCACGGCATGAGCTGCTCGAGGTTCTTGGGGGCCGAAGTGCCGTACTGGTTGTCGGCGAAACAATTGCCGTCGGCCGGGGTCGCGAGAATCACTGCGAGGTCGGCCAGGCTCGATCCCTGCACGTCGTTGCCGCGCACCTCGTTGCCGGTCGACGGCCAGAAGTTCTGCTGGAGTGCGGGATTGGGCGCGATGGCGATGCCGATCACAGCATTGCCGGGTGCATGGTTTCGCAGGACCTTGTTGTCCGACGCGCCGACGAGCACGATGCCGCCGCCGTAGAGAACGTCGAACTCCTCCGTTGACGATCGGGCCGCGTCGGTGCTGCCGTTCAGCTCGACGAGATTGCCCGCGATCGTGGCGCCTCGTTGCGGCGGCAGCTCCTCGCTGTCGAGCGTGTTCGGGACGATGCCGGTCCGGTTCTTGCGCCAAACGGAGCGAACGATGAAGAGGTCGCCGCCCGCGTTCGTACCCGAATAACCGAGCTGGTTGAACTCCGACACGACGTCGGTGATCACCGCGTGGCACGGATTGCACTGCCCGATGTAGAAGCCGGCGTCGGGGCTGCCCGACGCGTACGAGTTGTCGAACACACCCCACTGCGAGTCGTAGGAAAAGATGCCGTAGTCACCGTTGCGGTACGCCGTGAGGTACGAGCCCCGGTACCCGCGAACGCCATCCCAGTAGAACCCGTTCTCGGTGTAGTTGCGCGCGGTGAGGTTCTCGATCGCGACGCCGTCGGCTCCCACCACCTTCACGCCGTTCTCGCGCTCGAAGTCGCCGTCGAGGATCGTGCGGTTGCGGTCGAGCCCGCGCAGCACGATGCCCTTGGTCGCGATGGTGACCGTCTCGTGGTACACGCCCGGTGACACCAGCACGAGGTCGCCGGGCTTTGCGCGGTCGACTCCCCCTTGGATCGTCTTCGCGTCGGCGGGGACGCGAATCGTGCGGCCCGACGAGGCGATCGAGGGCGCGGGCGAGTCGCCGGACCCGGTCGGCGCGACGTCGGACGCGCCGACGTCGTCACCCACAGCAAGGGTGGCGTGCTGGCCCTTACCGGGCGCGCCGTGCAGCGTGCAGTAGTACGAGAACTTCCCGGCATCCTCGAAGCGGAACGCGTACGACTGTCCGGGCGAGAGGTTCTTGCTGCCGAAGGCGTCACCTGAGTTCGGCGTGACGTTGTGCCGATTCCGACCCTCGTTGACCCAGCGAACGGTGGTGCCGGGCTTCACGCCGAGACGCGACGGACGGAACACGTTGTCGCGCACGTGGACCGTGACGACGGTGCCACCAGAAGGCACGCGCGCCGCGGCCGGACGCGCGACCAACACGAGAGCCGGTGCGAGGAGGATGAGCGCGGCAACGATCGCCGCGCAGCGAGACTTCACCGACGAGTGCGTCGCCGAGCTCCGTTCGTCGACTTCGCGGACTTCGCGGACTTCACGGACTTCGCGGGCTTCACGTCCGACGACGTCGGGGGCTCGAACGTGCGCGCCAACTCGAGGAGCGTACGCACACCGAAGCCGGTGCCGCCCTTCGGGTGGTAGCCGTCGTCTCCGGAGAGGAACGCGGGGCCGGCGATGTCGAGGTGCGCCCACGGCACGCCCTCGACGAACTCCTGGAGGAAGATCCCGGCGGTGAGCGCGCCACCCTCGCGCGGTCCGATGTTCTTCATGTCGGCGACCGCCGAGTCGATGCCCTTGCGATAGTCGGTGGGCAGCGGGAGCGGCCACACGCGTTCGCCGGCGCGATCGGCCGCGGCCTGCACCTGACTGGTCCAGCCGTCGTCGTTCCCCATCAGCCCGGCGATCTTCTCGCCGAGGGCGACGACACACGCACCGGTGAGGGTCGCGAGGTCGATCACCGCGGCCGACTTGTCTTCGGACGCGAGCGACAGCGCGTCGGCGAGGATGAGCCGGCCCTCGGCGTCGGTGTTCAGCACCTCGACGGTCTTGCCGTTGTGGATGCGCAACACGTCGCCGGGGCGGATGGCCGTTCCGCTCGGCATGTTCTCGACCAGCGGGACATAGCCGGTGACGCGCGTCTTCACCCCGAGCTCGCGCAGCGCCGACATCGCGCCGATCACTGCGGCGGCACCCGACATGTCGCACTTCATGGTCTCCATACCCGCACCAGTCTTGAGCGAAAGCCCACCGGAGTCGAACACCACGCCTTTGCCCACGAACGCGAGTGCTTTGCCGCTCGTACCCGCGGGCGTGTAGGTGAGCTTCAAGAACCGCGGGGTCTGGTGCGAGCCCTGACCGACACCCAGCACACCGCCGAGCTTTTGCTGTCGAAGCTGCGGGACGTCGAGCACCTGCACAGTGACGCCGCGGCCGCGGAGCAACCGGCGCGCTTCCGCCGCCATCTCCGCCGGCGGCTTTGCCTGAGCGGGCTGGTTCACGATGTCGCGCGCCCACACCACCGCGTCGGCGATCACCGAACCGCGAGCGAGCGCGGCGCGTACCTCGGCGCCACCATCACTGATCACGCTGACCTTCGAGAGCTTGGTGGGCTTGCCGTCGCGCTTGTACTCGAGGAACTGGTACGCGCCCATCACCATTCCCTCGGCGACGGCCTGGGCGGCGTCGGCGCGCGGCAGATCCGGGGCGACGCTCACGAGCGTGGTGGCCACTGACACCGCCCTTGTCGCGCGACGCGCAACCGCGGCCGCGGCGCGGCGCAGGTCGTCGACGGTGAGCTTGTCGATCTCACCGACACCGACGAGCACCGCGGCCTTCGCGCGCAACTTCCCGGACGTGGGCACCGCGAGCGTCTCGCCGAGGTTGCCCTCGAAATCGGTCTCTTCGAGGAACGCGGCGAGCCCGCCGTCGAGCGCGGCATCGACCGCGTCGGCACCCGGCCCGAGGATTCGCGTCTTCGCGATCGGTACCGCGAGCAGCTCGGCCGCGACGCGGTCCGCGGGTGTCGTGACGACTGAGAACGTGAGCCCCACGGGTTCCTCCGGAGTCAGGATCGCGTTCGCACCGGGCGGAAGGTTCCCTCCTGCCAGCGGGCGAGCGTGTACACGAGATCGGCGAGCCGGTTGAGATACGGGATCACCCGGCTCTCGGGTAGCCAGCCCGCGTGCGCGGCGGCGACAGACTGACGCTCTGCGCGTCGTACCACGGTGCGGGCGACATCGAGCGCGGCCGCCACCCGGTTCTCGCCCGGGAGCACGAACTCGGCAGGCGGTTCGTAGCGAGCCGTGATGTCGTCGATGATCGGCTCGAGCGCATCCACCATGTCCTCGGTGGTGACCGACACGCCCGGCTCAAGCTTTCCCCGGTTCTCCGGCGCGGTCGCGAGCTCCGCCCCTACTACGAAGAGCTCGCGCTGGAGTCGCACGAGCAGCTCGTCGAGCTCCGACCCGCGATCGGTCTCCGCGCGCGCGAGCCCGAGCGCCGAGACCGCTTCGTCGACTGCGCCGTACGCGTCCGGCCCCACCGTGTCTTTGCCGACGCGCCCGCCGTACAGAAGACCGGTCGTGCCGTCGTCGCCCGTGCGCGTGTATACCTTTCGTACCATCGGTGCCGGAGTCTACGACCCCCCGTTCGCGTAGCCTGGGGCGATGTCTGCGGTCCCCGAACCATCTCCGGAGACCCCCACCGGGGACCCAGCACCGCTTCCGCGTCCGTCACAGGTGCGCGCCATCATCAAGACCGCGCGCCCCAAGCAATGGATCAAGAACGTCCTCGTGTTCGCGGCGCCTGCCGCCGCGGGCGTGCTCGACGAGGCCGACGCGATCGCCAAGACGCTCATTGCGTTCCTCGCCTTCTGCCTCGCTGCAAGCGGCACCTACCTGCTCAACGACGCCGCCGACGCGGAGGCGGACCGTCTGCACCCCACGAAGCGCTCGCGTCCGATCGCGGCGGGCAACCTCTCACCGAGCGTCGCTCGGGGCGTGGCCGTCGGTCTGATCGTGGTCGCGTGCGCGATCACCGCGCCCATCAACGACGGCAAGCTCACGGCGGTCGTCGCCGCGTACGTCGCGGTCACCCTCTCGTACACGCTCTGGCTCAAGCACGAGCCGGTGATCGACCTCGCGGCGGTGGCCGCAGGGTTCGTGTTCCGGGCCATCGCCGGCGGCGTCGCCACCGGCGTGCGGCTGTCCGACTGGTTCCTGATCGTCGCGGGTGCCGGATCACTGTTCATCGTCACGGGGAAGCGTCACGCGGAGCAGGTCGAGCTCGGGTCGGCGTCGCACGGCCACCGCAGCACGCTCGGTGAGTACTCCACCGCGTACCTCGGTTTCGTCCGCGCGGTCGCGGCCGGCGTGATGATCACCGCATACTGTCTCTGGGCGTTCGAGAACGCGAGCAAGACCGGCGACACCACGTGGTTCCGCCTGTCGATCGTGCCGTTCGTGATCGGCGTGCTCCGCTACGGCTTCGTGATCGAGGAGGGTGGGGGTGGCGCGCCCGAGGAAGTCGTGCTCGGCGATCGGGTGCTCATGGTGGTCGGCGTGATCTGGGCAGTTACGTTCATGCTCGGCGTGCGCGGCTGAGGAACTTCGTGGCCGACGCGCGCTCCGAGATGCTCACGGGATGGAGTCGTACCGCGCCGAGCGCAGCCACGGTCGTCTCCGTATCGAGTGATACCGAGGTCGACGATCTGCTCGCACACGCGGGCGAGCGCGGGATCATCGCGCGCGGTCTCGGCCGCAGCTACGGCGACGCCGCGCAAAACGCCGGTGGCACGGTGCTCGACGGCCTCTCGCTCGCAGACGTCATCGACGTCGACGTCGCGCGCGACACGGTCCGCGTCGCCGCGGGCATCAGCTTCGACACGCTCATGCGCTTCGTCGTGCCCCTCGGCTTCTTCGTTCCCGTCACCCCGGGCACGCGTCTCGTCACGGTTGGCGGGGCACTTGCCGCCGACGTGCACGGGAAGAACCATCACGTCGACGGCAGCCTGGCCAACCACGTCGAGGCGTTCACGCTGCACACGCCGAAGGGCGTCGTCACCGTGACGCCCGACTCCGACCCGGAGCTCTTCTGGGGCACCGCCGGGGCCATGGGCCTCACCGGCGTGGTCACCGAGGTCGTGCTGCGGCTGCTCCCGGTGGAGACGTCGCTCCTCCGCACGCGCAACGAGCGTTGCCACGATCTCGACACCGTGATGGCGCGGATGCTCGACGACGACGCCGACTACCGCTACTCCGTCGCATGGATCGACTGCCTCGCGAGCGGCACGTCACTCGGTCGCTCGATCTTGTCCCGTGGCGACCACGCGCAGCGCGACGAGCTCCCACCGAAGCACCGAGCCAAGCCACTGCACTTCGATCCGCAGGCGCGGATCGGCGCACCGCCGTGGGCACCGAACGGGCTGCTCAACCGCGCGAGCATCGCGATCTTCAACGAGTTGTGGTACCGCGTGTCGCCGCGACTCCACGGGGGCGGGTTCGAGACGATCTCGTCGTTCTTCCATCCGCTCGACGGCGTGCGCGAGTGGAACCGTCTGTATGGAAGTAGGGGGTTCCTCCAGTACCAGTACGTCGTCCCCGACGACGCCCACGCGGCGGTGCGCCGGTCGGTCGAGATGTTGAGCCACGCGCGCGCCGCCTCCTTTCTCGCCGTGCTCAAGCGCTTCGGCGCACAGAACCCGGGGCCGCTGTCGTTCCCCGCGCCGGGCTGGACCCTCGCGCTCGACATCCCGGCGACCGTGCCGGGCCTCGCGCAGCTGCTCGACGACCTCGACGAGCTGGTCGCCGACGTCGGCGGCCGCGTCTATCTCGCCAAGGACTCGCGCCTCCGCCCGGAGCTCCTCCCGGTGATGTACCCCGATCTCCCCCGCTTCGCCGAGCTCCGCGCCCGCGTCGACCCTGCCGGCGTCCTCCAGTCCGACCTCCGACGGCGCTTGGGGCTGCCTTAGCCCGGAAAGGAAGACATGCAGGACTCGTTGGGGTCGGTGCAGTCGGTGCTCGTGCTCGGCGCCGGGTCCGACATCGCGCACGCGACGTTGCGAGCGCTCGTGAAGCGACGGGCGCGGACGATCGTGCTCGCGGCGCGAGAGCCGGCTTCGCTCGTGCCGCTTGCAGAGGAGCTGCGCGCGCTCGGCGCGGACAAAGTCGAGACCATCGCGTTCGACGCGCGCGACACCGAGCACCACGCGGCGCTCATCGACGACGTGTTCGGCCGCGTGGGCGACATCGACCTCGCGCTGCTCGCGTTCGGCGTGCTCGGCGATCAAGCGCAGGCCGAGCGCGATCCTGATGCCGCGGTCGACATCGCGCGCGTGAACTACCTCGGATCGGTGTCGGTCGGGGTGCCGCTCGCACAGAAGATGCGCGCGCAGGGGCACGGCGCGATCGTCGCGATGTCATCCGTAGCCGGCGAGCGCGCACGCCGTTCGAACTTCGTGTACGGATCGTCGAAGGCGGGAATGGACGCCTTCTTCCAGGGACTCGGCGACAGCCTCGTCGGGAGCGGCGTGAAGGTGATGATCGTCCGGCCGGGCTTCGTACACACGAAGATGACCGAAGGCATGGACCCCGCGCCGCTGTCGACCACCGCGGACGCGGTCGCGGTCGCGATCGTGCACGGCCTGGAGCGCGGCAGCGAGACGGTCTGGGTGCCACCCACACTCCGATACGTGATGTCGGCACTGCGGCACGTTCCACGCCCGATCTTCCGCAAGCTCCCGATCTGATGGGGGCCGCCACCCACAGCGCACTCCTCGTCGCCGTACCGGCCGCTGAGGCGCTGATCAGTGAACATCGAGCCCGTCTCGATCCCTCGGCACTTCGAGGCGTGCCTCCCCACGTCACCGTGTTGTACCCGTTCATGGCCCCGGACGAGATCGACGACGACGTGGTCGAGTGCCTTGCCCGCGGTTTCGCGGCGTGCCCACGGTTCCAGTTCGAACTCGCCGACGTCCGTTGGTTCGGCGACACCGTCGCCTACCTCGCCCCCGAACCCGCTGGACCATTCCGAGATCTCACCCGGAACGCAGTGGAGCTCTTTCCTGCGTTTCCCCCCTACCAAGGCGCGTACGCCGACCTCACGCCACACGTCACGATCGGGCAGGACGCGCCGATCGACGTCCTTCGCGCAGCCGTAGATGCAGTGGCGACAGCGCTCCCGATCCACACCTCGGCCACCGCGCTCACGCTGATGGTCGGCGGTACCGAGCCCGCGTCGTGGCGCGTCCACACGCAATTCCCGTTCGGGAGCGAGCGACCGAGAGCCGGGTATCCCGGCGAGCAGCGAGCGACCCATGATTAGGTCCAACGAGCGACCGGTCGACGCGACCCCGGTACGCACCGACGAGCTCCCCGCGACGCCGCAGCGCGATCGGAAGATTCCTGCCACTGCGTGGATCGAGGCGCCGCGGCCGCTCCTCGAGCTCGGCGCCGACATCGACGAGCCGATCGTCGGGTACCTCCGGCGAATCGGTCCGTGGTTGTTGTGGCGGGCGGGCCCACCGTCGCGCGGGGACGCGCGTTATATGGCGCTCTCGGCCGACGACCTCGGCGCGACGTGGACGTTCCGCGTGTTCCCCGACGGGAGCGGAGAGGGAGAAGGACCCGACGGCGTCGTGCACCACCGCTTCCGCACCTGGAAGGAAGCACTGCGCGACGCCGGGAAGGGAGCTGCGCAATGAGCTCGAAACCGGTGAGCCAGATGGTGACGGTGTTCCGATCGCGACTGCGCGCCGACGCCGGTGCCGACTACGCGCGCACCGCGGAGGAGATGGAGCGACTGGCGCGCGCGATACCCGGGTTCGTCGACTTCAAGCAGTTCGTCGCCGACGACGGCGAGCGCGTCTCCGTCATCACGTTCGCGTCACAGGCTGCGCATGACGCGTGGCGCGACGACCCCCGACACCGCGTCGCTCAGCAGCGCGGCCGCGACCACTGGTACGCCGAGTACCGCATCCAGGTGTGCGAGCTGGTCGCCGAGCGAACGTTCGTGGCCCACGCCGACGACTGAGCAATTGTGCTACCTTGTGCGTCATGGAGCGCGTCGGCGTGCGGGAGCTGCGGCAGAACCTGAGCGTCTACCTGCGGCGGGTGAAGGAGGGCGAGTCGCTCGAGGTCACCGAGCACGGCCACCCCGTCGCGGTGCTGGCCCCGCTGCGCGAGCCGCAGAGCGCGTTCGACCGCATGCTGGCCGAGGGCCGCATCCGCCCAGCCGTCGGCACGATCGATGACATTCCATTTCCCCCGGGTCCGGTGAGCTATGGAGGTACCGAAGCTCTCGCGGCCGACCGGGAAGGAAAAGAGTGACGGTTGCCTACGTGGAGTCGTCGGCGTTGGTCAAGCTCGCCGTCGCCGAACCCGAGACACCCGACCTGAAGGGTGCCCTCGGCGCGCACGATCGAATCGTCTCGAGTGATCTCGGCGCGATCGAAGCGACGCGAGCAGCCTGGCGTCGCGACGGCGACTCCGGTGCTGCGCGAGCCCGCGCCGCGCTCCTCAGGATCTTCCTGATCCCGATCGACCGTCCCGTCATCGACGTGGCCTGCCGTCTCGCAACCCCAACGCTTCGGTCTCTCGACGCGATCCACATCGCGACCGCTCTGGGCCTGATCGCGGACGGCGTCACCTTCTACTCGTATGACCAGCGCGCGCTCGACGCCGCGCGAGCAGCAGGGCTGTCCGTCGCGTCACCGTGAGTATCACCGGACTCGATCACGTGCAGCTGGCGATGCCCGTAGGGCGTGAAGAGGAGGCCGACGCCTTCTACCGCGACCTGCTCGGGTTCGACGTCGTTCCGAAGCCGGCATCGCTCGCCGCGCGCGGTGGGCGCTGGTACCGCGCCGGTGGCGTGCAGGTGCACCTGGGTGTCGACGCCGACTTCCGTCCGGCGAAGAAGGCGCATCCCGCGCTCGTCGTCGACGGTATCGACGAGCTCGCGGCGCGCCTCCAAGCAGCGGGCGTCACGCCGCACTGGGAAGACGAACAACCCGGGATGCGTCACTGCTACGTCGATGATCCGTTCGGCAACCGGATCGAGCTGATCGCCGGCTGACGCACGACGGCTCGCTACCCTCGAGGGCGCGTGCGTTCCACTCCTCCCGCTCGTGTCACACCGGTCGTCGCCGCGTTCGACTTCGACGGCACCCTCTCGACACGCGACAACTTCATGCCCTTCCTGTTCCGGGTCGCAGGCGCGCCCGCCGCCACCCAGACGCTGGCCACGAGCGGTGTGCGAGTCGCGCGGAATGGCCGCTCCGAGTGGGGGCGCGACGCAGTCAAGGCCGAGGTACTACGCCGTATCTTCGCCGACTACGACGCCGACCGTTTCGACACGCTCGGGCGCGAGTTCGCCTCCGACATCGTGCGTCGGCACCTCCGTCCCGAAGCAGTCGACCGCGTCGACTGGCACCGCACGCAGGGCCACAAGCTGGTGGTGGTCTCGGCATCGCTCGGCGTCTACGTACGCCCCGTCGCCGAGCGACTGCGCTTCGACGCGGTGCTGGCCACCGAACTCGAGCTCGGACCCGGAGGCAAGCTGACCGGCAAGCTCGAGGGCGCCAACGTGCGAGGTGCCGAGAAGACGCGGCGACTCGATGTCTGGCTCGGCGGCGAGCCGGCGTACGTGTGGGCGTACGGCGACAGCTCGGGCGACCGCGAGCTCTGGGCGCGCGCCGACCGGCCGGTGCGCGTCACGAGGAAGCGCCGCTTCGCGCGAGACCGCGTCTCCATCGAATAATGGGCATGGAATGACCGGCGGGATCGCGAACCGCCTCCGGTAGCCTGGGACTTCAATGTCGGAGTTTCTCGCCTCCATGCGCGAACGCGTCCTGATCTTCGACGGCGCGTTCGGTACATGGGTCCAAGGACAACAGCTCGGCCCCGACGACTTCGGTGGAGAGGCACTCGAAGGTTGCAACGAGCACCTCGTGCTCTCGCGACCCGATCTCATTCGGCAGATGCACCGCGAGTATTTCGAAGCGGGCGTCGATGCGGTAGAAACCGCCACGTTCGGTGCGTTCGGCATCGTGCTCGCCGAGTACGACATCGCCGAGAAGACCTACGAGCTGAACGAGGCCGCGGCCCGGATCGCGAAGG
Source organism: Acidimicrobiia bacterium (assembly GCA_040880805.1). Lineage (NCBI taxonomy): Bacteria > Bacillati > Actinomycetota > Acidimicrobiia > Acidimicrobiia bacterium. The sequence goes on from JBBDHW010000019.1 coordinate 116,000, forward strand.
AGGTCGCGGCCGACTTCGCCACGCCGGATCGGCCCCGCTTCGTGATCGGGTCCGTCGGCCCCGGCACCAAGCTGCCGTCGCTCGGCCACATCGACTTCGCCACGCTGCGCGACTCCTACGTGAGGCAGGTCGAGGGTCTGCTCGCCGGCGGCGTCGACGTGCTCCTGGTCGAGACCGTGCAGGACCTGCTCCAAGGCAAGGCGGCGCTCATCGCGTGCCGCCGCGCGATGGCAACCGTCGGTCGCGAGGTCCCGTTGATGGTGCAGGTCACTGTCGAGACGACCGGTCGGCTCTTGCTCGGCTCCGAGATCGGCGCCGCGCTCACCACGCTCGAGGCGATGCGCCCCGACGTGATCGGCCTGAACTGCGCGACCGGTCCGGCCGAGATGACCGAGCACCTGCGCTACCTGTCGCGCCACGGGCGCACGTTCCTGTCGTGCCTCCCCAACGCCGGACTGCCGTCCGTCGTCGACGGTCGCGAGCACTACGACCTCACGCCCGAGGTGCTCGCCGACGCGCACGACCGGTTCGTCACCGAGTTCGGGCTCAACATCGTGGGCGGCTGTTGCGGCACCACGCCGGCGCACCTGCGTGCAGTCGTCGACCGCATCGGCGCACGCGCGCCCGTGCCGCGCAACGTGGAGTACGAACCCGCGTGCTCGTCGATCTACACCCCGGTCACGTTCCACCAAGACACTGCGTACCTCGCCATCGGCGAGCGGATGAACGCGAACAGCTCCAAGAAGTTCCGCAACTCGATGATCGACGCCGACTGGGACACCTGCCTGCAGCTCGCGCGCGAGCAGGTGAAGGAAGGTGCCCACGTGCTCGACCTCTGCGTCGACTACGTGGGACGCCCCGGCACCGACGACATGGCGGAGCTCGTGAGCAGAGTCGCCACCCAGGCCGGGCTGCCGCTCGTGCTCGACAGCACCGAGCCCCAGGTACTCGAGGCCGGTCTCCAGCACATCGGCGGCAAGCCCGTCCTCAACTCCGCGAACCTCGAAGAGGGCGAGGAGCCGGGCAAGCGGTTCGACCGCGTGATGTCGCTCGCGCGCGAGTACGGCGCTGCGGTCGTCTGCATGTGCATCGACGAAGAAGGGCAGGCGCGCACGGCCCACCGGAAGGTGGAGATCGCACGCCGCATCCGCGACCTCGCCGTCGAGCGCTACGGCATCGAACCGTCCGACCTCCTGTTCGACTGCAACACCCTCACGCTCGCCACCGGCATCGAGGAGAGCCGCGGCGACGGCGTCGAGACCATCGAGGGGATCCGGCGCATCAAGACCGAGCTCCCCGGCGTGTGGACCGTGCTCGGCCTCTCGAACATCAGCTTCGGGTTCAAGCCCGCCGCGCGCCACGTGCTCAACAGCGTGTTCCTCAACGAGTGCCGCGCAGCCGGGCTCGACGCCGCGATCGTGCACGCCGCGCGCATCCTGCCGATGCACCGCATCGACGAACAGGTGAGAGACGTCACCCTCGACCTCATCTACGACCGACGCCGCGAGGGCTACGACCCGCTCACCGCGTTCCTCAGCGCGTTCGAAGGCGTCGAGGCCGACGCGGTCGAGCGCGAAGACCGCTCGGGCTGGCCGGTCGAGGAGCGCCTCAAGCACCGAATCATCGACGGCGTCCGCGACGGCCTCGAAACCGACCTCGAGGAACAGCTCGGCACGCTCCCCGCGCTCGCGATCGTCAACGACGTGCTGCTCGACGGCATGAAGGTCGTCGGCGACCTCTTCGGGTCGGGCCAGATGCAGCTCCCGTTCGTGTTGCAGAGCGCGGAGACGATGAAGGCCGCGGTGTCGTACCTCGAGCCCCACATGGAGAAGGCGGACGCCGGCGGCAAGGGCACGCTCGTGATCGGCACCGTGAAGGGCGACGTCCACGACATCGGCAAGAACCTCGTCGACATCATCCTCACCAACAACGGCTACGAGGTGCACAACATCGGCATCAAGGCGCCGCTGTCGGCATTCCTCGAGAAGGCCGAGGAGGTGAGCGCCGACGCGATCGGCATGAGCGGGCTGCTCGTGAAGAGCACAGTGATCATGCGCGAGAACCTCGAGGCGCTGAACGAGCGCGGGCTGTCCGACACTCCCGTCCTGCTCGGCGGCGCCGCGCTCACGCGCACCTATGTGGAGCGCGACCTGCGCGGGATCTACGAGGGCCGGCTCTTCTACGGCAAGGACGCGTTCGAGGGACTCCACACGATGGACCGGCTCATGGAAGGCAAGCGCACGGGTGAGCTCGATCCCGACTTCGGCCGCGCGCTCGGCGGGCGCGACCTGCCCGCGCGCAAGTCGGCGTCGCGCGAGAACGATCTCGCACCCGTCACCACGCGGTCCGACGTCGCCACCGACGTGACGGTGTTCGTACCGCCGTTCGTCGGATCACGCGTCGCCAAGGGGATGCCGCTCGACGACATCGCCGCCTACCTCAACGAAACCGGGCTGTTCCGAAATCAGTGGCAGTTCCGTCCCGACAAGTCGATCGCCGAGACCGACGCCGACTTCAAGGAGCGCCTCCGCGCCACGTTGCGCGCCGAGCTCGACATCGCGAAGGCCGAGGGCTGGCTGGTCCCTGCAGTGGTGTGGGGCTACTTCCCGGTGAACTCCGAGGGCAACGATCTCGTCGTGTGGGCCGACGACGACCGCCGTACCGAGCGCCTTCGCTTCACGTTCCCGCGCCAGCGCGACGAGCGCCGCCTCTGCATCGCCGACTTCTTCCGCTCCGTCGCGAGCGGCGACGCCGACTACGCCGCGTTCCACGTGGTCACGGTGGGCGAGCGCGCCTCGCAGCGCGAGCGCGAGCTGTTCGCGGAGGATCGTTACCAGGAGTACCTGCTCTGCCACGGGCTCTCGGTGGAGATGACCGAGGCGCTGGCCGAGCTGTGGCACTACCGGATTCGGGAGGAGTGGGGCTACGTCTCCGAGGACGGCCCCACACTCGCCGGCCTCTTCCGCCAGCAGTACCGCGGGTCGCGCTATTCGTGGGGCTACCCCGCGTGTCCCGACCTCGAGGACCAGGCGAAGCTCGACGACCTGCTCGAGTTGCGCCGCATCGGCGTGCAGCTCACCGAGGAGTTCCAGCTCGAACCCGAGCAGACCACCACGGCGATCATCGTCCCCCACCCCGACGCGAAGTACTTCATCGCCTGACGAATGGGTTCCGCATTGCGCGTCGATCTCGGCTGTGGAAACGTCAAGCGTGATGGGTTCGTCGGTATCGACCAGTTTGCGGGTCCTCGAGTCGACTACGTGCTCGATCTCACGACCGACGTCTATCCGTTTCCCGACGAGTCGGTCGACGAAGTGTTCTCGGCGCACTTCCTCGAGCACATCGAGAGCCCTGACCATGTGTTCAGCGAGATCAGCCGTATCTGTCGTGATGGCGCCCGGATCGAGTTCTGGACACCGTACGCCTTCACGAACGAGGCGTTTCTCTACGGCCATCTGCATGGAATCACCGAAGCGATGTGGAACCACATCGGTGTCGCCCACCGAGACGAGTACATTCCGATGCTCAAGGGCCGGTGGCAACTCGAGCGCTTCGTCTATGTCGTCGACGAGGTCACGATCAACGACCTCGCCGATCATGGTGTCGATCTCGATTTCGCGTTGCGATATTTCAAGGGCGTGGTTCAGGAGTTCGGTGTGGTGATCCAATTCCGCCGAGACCTGAGCATCGCCGCCGCCACCCCCGAGCGTTGCCACGCGACCAGCCGCTTCGGGGAGCACCATCCGCTCGATGCCCAGAGCTCCGGGAGGGTCGCCGCGCCCGCACGCGCGGCACGGGTCACGACAAGGATCCGCCGCCTCGCCCGCAAACTCCGGCCGTGAGCCGGGCGCACTCGTTCGGCGTCAGTGCTTGGCGGCGCACTCCGCGGCGATCGCGAGCACGCTCTGCCGGAATGGTTCGAACACCGACGACTCGGGCGTTGCGTTCGGATCGGCGACCGCCGCGTCGAGAATCGGGCGGAACGCCGGGTCGGACACGACGCCGTTCGCGGTGCAGTCGGCGGTCTTGATACCCACTCCTTGCTCCGCCATCGTCGCCAGCAGGGCATTGCGCACGCCGGCGACGGTCAACGCGGCAACGGACCCGTCCCGGCGCGTCCCACCGGCAGCGCCCGGGTCGCACGCGGTGAGCGTCGAGAGCGCCCCGTCTTGCTGCACGTCGGCCGCGCCCGCCGCTCCCCGCGCCCACTGCCGGAGCGCGTCGCGGAGAGCGTCGCTCGCGTCCTTCGTGCGGCCGGCGAAGCTCGCGCGCACGCACGTCGTACCGTCTCGCTCGAACGTCACCATCGAGTCGCCGGCCCAACCGTCGGCAACCGCGAGCGCGGCGACCGGATCCGACCTGGCGGCCAGGATCAGATAGAGCGCGAACGCGCCGAACACTTCGGGCTTCCCGTCCGCCCGCTCACCCGCTGCCAGCGCCGGCGGCGCCACCTTCGTGGGCTTGGCCCCGTCGACGAGCGTGGTCGGCGTGAGGTACGCGGAGTCGGTGGTGGGCGGATCGCGGAAGAGACCGTCGATCGCGTGCTCGCCTTTGGTCGCCTTCACGACCTGCAGCATCAGCGGCCCGAGCGTGTAGGGACTTTGGAAGATGGTGACGAGCGAGTCGGGCACGCCCTTCGCGCGGGCCTCGTCGAGCGCGTTGCCGGCGGCGGCGTTGCGGGTCTTGTCGTACTGGGCGCGCTCGTCACCCGGCAGCTGGTCCGCGTAGAGCTGCTGCACACGAACCGCATCGCCCTCCACCAGCGCCTTCAGGGCATCCGACGAGTGGTTGCGGTCCGCGGCCCGTTGCAGTTCGACCAGGTCGAAGTGCTGGTCCTGCAAGGCGTGCGTGAGCTCGTGCGCGAGCGTCACCTTCGTGGCCGCGTCGAGCACCTTGCCGCGCACCGTGGCGCGCTTCGTTTTGGGGTCGTAATAGGCGAGCGCCCCGGCCGTCCGGAGCGACGACACCGCGTCGATCAGGTTCACGTCGCCCGCGAGCAAGCCGACGGAGCGCAGTTGCGCCTCGGCCCGTTTGACCTCCGCCTTGTCGTCCGCCGAGAGCTTTCCCTGTTTGACGGTTACCTTCTGCTCGAACGCCGCTTCCGACAGGAAGGCGATGGGCACCGGGTGCTCGAACTTCAGGCCGCGGAGCTGCTCGACCTGCTTCGCGATCGGGAGCACGCGCTGGTCCCAACGACCGTTCGTCGATACCGCGTGCGCGAAGGGCGCGCTCGTCGCGGCGATTGCGAAGACGGCGAGGACCGAGAGTGCACGCGCTCGGAACCAACCTGGCGCGCTAGGCATCATGGACGATGCGCGGCGCGTCGCCGTCGAGCTCGACGTGCCCGATGATCGCGGCCGGGACCCCGCCGACCACGGTGTACGCGGGTACGTCGCGGGTCACAACGGCACCCGCGGCGACCACCGCGCTCTCACCGATCGTGACGCCCATCATCACGACTGCGTTGGCACCGAGGAACACGTGATCGCCGATGACGACGGGCGCGCGGTCGATCCGGTCGTAGCGCCGTCCACTCACGCATCGTCGGACCGTGGAGTGCGTGTAGATGTGGACCCCGCAGCTCACGTCGCACCCCCGGCCGATGGTGAGCCCCCCGGACCCGTCGACAACCGTGAAAGCCCCGATCCAGGTGCCTTCCCCGATCGCCGGCTCGCCGATGATCCACGCGTGCTCGTTGTACGGGTTCTCGGGAAGGGGCGCGCTCACCGCTCCGCTCCCGCCCGCGCGGCCCGCACGATGTCTTCGACGCCTTCCTTCACGCCGATGCCCGGCTCCCAGCCCAGCCGCTCTGCCGCGCGCCGGATGTTGGCCACGCGTCGCGTGACGATGACCGGGCGTGGCCGGAACTGCGGCTCGATGTCGACGCCGACGCTCTCGACGAGGAGGCGCGCGAGCTCGGCCACCGACGTCTCGATGCCGGTTCCCACGTTGCAGACGTTTCCGCTGCTCTCGGCCTCGAGCGCGTGCACGAGCGCCCGCGCGACGTCGGCAACATGGACGAGGTCCATCGTCTGTTCGCCGCTGCCGTCGACGATCGGCGGCTGCCCGTCCAGAAGGCGCTCGAGAAAGATCGACGCGACGGCGGTGTAGTACGCGTCGTTGTGCTGACCGGGGCCGTACACGTTGAAGAACCGGAGGATGTTCCACTCGAGACCGCGGGCGCGGCCGTAGAACTGCAGCAGGTGCTCGCCGGCGAGCTTGCCGAGGCAGTACGGCGTCTGCGGGCGCAGCGGGTCGTCTTCCGTCATCGGCAAGCGCTCGGGTTGCCCGTACACGGATGCGCTCGACGCGAACACGACTCGGCGGACACCGGCGTCGGCGGCAGCCGAGAACACATGCTCCGAACCGCGGATGTCGATGTCGACGCTCTCGGCCGGCGCGGCCTGGCTGCGATTGATGGATGTAGCCGCGAGGTGCGCGACGAGGTCGACGCCCTGCATCGCGTCCGCGACCACGCGCTGGTAGCGGATGTCACCGTCGATCAACTCGGCTCGACCGTCGTCGAGCAGCCGTTGGATCGCGGGAAGATTCGCGCGCCGGAGGTTGTCGAGGATGCGGATGCGGTACCCGCGATCCGCGAGTTGGTGACAGAGGTACGAGCCGATGAAACCCGCGCCACCGGTGACGAGCACGGTCGCGTCCATGCGCCGAGGCTACCGGCAGACTTCGGTCGAACCGTGGCGCGGCGCGGGTATCCTCGTCACGGTGAGCGCGCGACCAATCGACGGGCACGTGCACGAGTCTGCCGTCATCGAACCCGACGCGCTGATCGGCACTGGCACGATGATCTGGCACCACGCGCACGTTCGGTCCGGCGCGCGGATCGGATCGGGCTGCACCCTCGGAAAGAACGTCTACGTCGATGCCGGCGTGCAGATCGGTGACCGCGTGAAGATCCAGAACAATGTGTCGGTCTATGCCGGTGTCACCCTCGACGACGAGGTCTTCGTCGGGCCCAGCGCCGTGTTCACCAACGATCGCTACCCGCGTGCGACCAACGAGACGTGGCAGGTCGTTCCCACCCTCGTACGGCGCGGCGCGTCGATCGGCGCGAACGCGACGATTCGCTGCGGCATCGAGATCGGTTCCTTTGCTGCGGTCGGCGCCGGCGCGGTCGTGACGCGATCGATCGCCGACCATGAGCTCGTGGTGGGCAACCCGGCGCGCCACGCGGGCTGGGTGTGCCGGTGCGGTGCCGTCGTCAGCCATAGCGACGAGCGACCCGAGGACATGCGCTGCGCGGCCTGCCGCGCGCGCTCGTGATCTCGAAATCCCGCGCGCAGATCGTGCCCGAGCCGCCGATCTCCCTCAGCACGGTCGACATCGGCAGCGAGGAAGAGGAGCTCGTACTCCGCGTGCTCCGCTCCGGGCATTTGGCGCAGGGTGAGATGGTCGCGCAGCTCGAGGCCGGGTTTCGCTCGCTCTGCGGTGTGCAGCACGCGATCGCGGTGAGCTCCGGCACGGTTGCACTCGTCGGCGCGCTCGCCGCGCTCGGCATCGGGCCGGGTGACGAGGTGATCACGAGCCCGTTCACCTTCGTCGCGACCCTGAACGCGATCCTCGAGGTTGGGGCCACTGCACGGTTCGCCGACATCGACGCCGATGACTTCACGATCGACCCGGTGTCGGTGGAATCCTGCATCACCGCACGCACACGCGTGGTCATGCCCGTTCACCTCTACGGGCAACCGGCCGCGATGGACCGGCTCACGCCACTTGCACACGAGCGGGCCTTCGCGATCGTCGAGGACGCGGCACAGGCGCATGGCGCCGCGGTCGGAAACAAGCGCGCCGGTTCGTTCGGTGTGGGCTGCTTCTCGCTGTATGCGACGAAGAACGTCACCACTGGTGAGGGCGGGATCGTCACCACCGACGACGACGACGTCGCCGATCGAATCGGGCTGCTGCGCAACCAAGGCATGCGCGCGCGCTACGAGTACGTGCTGCCGGGGCACAACTGGCGCCTGACCGACCTGCAGGCCGCGATCGGTGTGCCCCAGCTCGGGCGGCTCGCGTCGATCTGCGAAGCCCGCCGGCGCAACGCGGAACGTCTCTCGGACGGCCTCGCCGGGATCGAAGGGATCGTCGTGCCCACGGTCGCGCCCGGACGATCACATGTGTTCCACCAGTACACCGTGCGCGTCACGTCGGATGCCGCGTGCGACCGGGACGCGCTCGCCGCACAGCTTGCGCGGCTCGGGATCGCCACCGGCGTCTACTACCCCCGAGTCGTGCACGACTACGAGTGCTATCGCGACCACCCGCTCGTCGTCGCCGATCCGACGCCGGTGGCCAGTCGGGCCGCAACCGAGGTGCTCTCGCTGCCGGTCCACCAGGGCCTCGACGACGGAGACCTCGACCGGATCGTCGACGGAGTGCGGAACACGGTCGCGGGCCGAGGCCCGCGCTAACCTGCGATCCCTGGTGCCCGGTCGTCAGCCGCTCCGCATCGTCCTCGTGGGCGCAGGCGCGATGGGCTCGCTCCACGCCCGTGCCCTCACGCAGTCACAAGACACCGAGCTCGCGTGGGTCGTCGATCCGAATCGGGAGTCCGGCGAGCTGCTCGCGGAGCGGTTTCGCAGTCGTTGGACGCCCGAGCTCGACGGCTTCGACGGATGCGACGCGGTCATCGTGGCATCCCCCACGGCGACACACGTGAAGTGGGGTCTCCTCGCCCTCGAGGCCGGCCGCCCCGCGCTCGTCGAGAAGCCGCTCGCGGACTCGATCGACGACGTCCGGGTGCTCGTCGAGACGGCACGACGAAACGATGTTCCACTCATGTGCGGATTGCTCGAGCGCTTCAATGCTGCAGTTCTCACCGCGATGCAGATCGTCGAGGAACCCGTTCACGTGACGACGGTGCGTCACTCTCCGTACGCGCCCCGCATCGTCACCGGCGTCGCCCAAGACCTGCTGATCCACGATGTCGATCTCGTGTTGCGCCTGAGCGGTCGGCTGCCCTCGCGGGTAGATGCGCGGTTCGCCTATTGCCACCCAAGCTCGGAACCACGTGCCGAGGACATCGCGGAGGTCACGTGTGACTTCGGCGGCGAGATGCTGGCGTCTCTCTCGGTCAGCCGCGTCGCTCAGCGCAAGGTCCGCAGCCTCGTCGTCTCGGAGCTCGAGCGGCTCATCGAGGTCGACATGGTGCGCCAGGACATCACCATCTACCGCCATGTGCTCAACGAGGCGATGGACGGCGACGGCCCGGGCTATCGCCAGCAGACGATCATCGACATCCCCGCGATCCACGATGCGCGCGAACCGCTGATCGGCCAGCTCGAGATGCTCGTGGCCCTCACGCGCGGAGAGGTCGACGCCGGCGCGGAGCTGGCCTCGTTGCTACCCCCGCATCTCGTCGTCGAGGAGGTCACGCGCGTCGCACGGGGCGATTGCAGCCCGACGCTCCTCGAGGCGTAACCGCGCCATGCGCATCGCGTTGGTCAACAACTTCTTCCTCCCGCGCGCCAGCGGGAGCGCGCACCTGACCGAGGGGATCGCACGACGCCTTGCGACACGCGGTGCCGACGTGCTCGTGGTCACCGCTGCACACGACGGGGCGGAGGCCCTCGAAGCGCGCGACGGTTATCGCATCGTGCGCGTCCCGAGCCGCAGCCTCCCGAAATCGAACCTCACCATGCGCTTCGACGTGAACTTCACGCTCGGTCCGAGCAACGTACGTCGAGTGTCAGCCGCGCTCGACGAGTTCGACCCCGAGATCATCCATCAGCACGGGCAGTTCTTCGATCTGACCTTCATGACGTCGTGGTACGCGCGTCGGCGTCAGATCCCGACCGTCCTCTCGGTGCATACGCGACTCGAGCACACGAGCCCGTTCCACAACGTCGTGCTGGCGATCGGAGACATGACCCTCGTGCGAGCCATGGTCGTGCTCTCGCGGCCGCACGTCGTCGTGATGGATCGGCAGATGCACCGGTACGTCGTGCGCCGGTACCACGTGCCCGAGGATCGCCTCGTGCCCATCCCTGTCGGCGTCGATCCGGCGAAGGTCGAGACGAATGGCGGAGCGGTCCGCCGCGCGCTCGGCCTCGAGAACCGGCCAATCGTGCTGTCGCTCGGCCATGTGATCCCGGTGCGCGATCGCCTGGCCCTGGTGGAGGCGATGCCGATGCTGGTCGAGAAGCGCCCGGACGTTGCCGTCGTGGTCGTCGGGATCGTGTACGACGACCGCTTCATTCGGCGGGCGGAGGAGCTGGAGGTGGCCGACCACCTCGTCGTGACCGGCGGCATCACCAAGGACGAGGTGCCCGGCTACCTCGCGGCCGCCGACGTGGAGTCGCACGACCTCCAGGGCTTCGGACTGGGTACCGCGAGCCTCGAGACGATGGCGGCGGGCGTGCCGGTCGTGGCGAGCGTGCGCGACGACAACTTCCTGGGTTTCCGCCTGCGCTCGGGACGCGATCTCGTCCTGGTTCCCGAGGGCGACCCCGCCGCGCTCGCGACCGCCATCGTGGAACTCCTGGACGATCCGGAGCTCGCTCGTCGCGTGGCACGAGGCGGGCAGGAGCTGATCGAGGAGCGGTTCACGCTGGACGCAGTCACCGAGCTCCACGTGGAGCTCTACGAACGATTGATCGCAGACCGAGGTCGACGGGGATAGCGGAGGCGCGCGCTACCCGAGGTCGGCCGTACCGCCTCGATGACTGCGGCGCCGACGCGCTCGACATCGGCATCCGAGAGATCCGCGTACATCGGGATCGCCAGGTGGCGCGCGAAGAGGTCAGCGGAGATCGGGCAGGGCGCCCGCTCGCCGTACACCGGTTGCCCATACACCGGCTGCAGGTGCGATGCGTAGGTGCCGATGTTCGTCTGCACACCCAGCGCACGCAGCCGCGCCGCGACCCGCGAGCGCGACACCGACGGATCGAGCGTGACCACGTACGACTGCCAGGTGTGGTCGCGATCCTCGCCGACGGTGGGAACGAGCACCGCGTCGACACCCGCGAACAGCTCACCGTATCTCTCGGCAACTCTGCGCCGCGACGCGAGCAACCGTTCGAGCCGATCCAGCTGCACCAGCGCGATGGCCGCCTGAATGTCGCTCAGCTTGTAGTTGTACCCGAGCTGATCGAAGACCGGCACCGGCAGGTCGCCGGCATCCTCGCGGACGAGCGCGCTCTCCAACCCGAAGCACGAGAGCTTGCGTGCGGTGTCGGCGAGGGCACGGTTGTCGGTGACGACCAGCCCACCCTCGCCGCTGGTGATGCCCTTCCTCGCGTGGAGCGAGATGCACGCGACGTCGGCGAGCGAACCGGCGGGTTGGGAGCGGTACGTCGCGCCGACGCTGCATGCGGCGTCCTCGAGCAGGAAGATCCCGTGACGGTCCGCGAGCTCGCGCAGCGGCCCGTAGTCCGCACACTGGCCGAACACGTCGACCGCCGCGATGCCGACGGTGGCCGAGCCGATCGCAGCCGCGGCGGCGTCGGGATCGATCGTCCCGGTGTCGGGGCGGACGTCGACGAACACCGGCGTGGCACCCGTGTAACAGACCGCGTGCCCGGTGGCCGGGTAGGTGTAATCCGCGACGAGCACTTCGTTGCCCGCGCCCACTCCGAGCGCCAAGAACGAGAGGTGCAGCGCGGCGGTGCAGTTGCTCACGGCGACCGCATGCTCGACACCACACTGCTTCGCGAATCGCGCTTCGAGCTCGGTTCCGCGCGGTCCCTGGCCGGCGACCCAGCCCGAGCGGAGCACCGCCCGGACCGCCTCGACCTCGTCGTCGTCGAACGTCGGGCGCGCCAGGGGAATGGGATCGCTCATGCACCGCTTCCGGGTTGGACGGTCGCGGGTAGCATGCTACGCGTGACCTGCTCGCGTTCGCGAGCGGAAGCGCCTCATGATGAAGCCACCGAGCACGAGCGCGCCACGGGTCCGAATCGTCACCGTGCACTACAACAGCGGCCCGATCACCCTCGACTGCATCCGGAGCCTGCTCGCGACGCGATGGCCGAAGGAGTTGCTCGAGATCGTGCTCGTCGACAACGCGTCCCGTCACGGTATCGCCGCGCGGGTGCGAACCGAGTTCCCACAGGTGCGCGTCATCGAGAGCCCGACGAACGTCGGCTTCGCCGGCGGCTGCAACCTCGGCCTCCGTGACCTCGGTACCGTCGAGTACGTAGCGCTGGTCAACAACGACGCTGCCGTCGATCCGAACTGGCTCGAGCCACTGGTGCGGACCCTCGAGGCAGATCCGTCCCTCGGCGCGGCCTGTCCCAAGATCCTGTTCAACGAACGGTTCCGCGAGATTCACCTGACGTCGACGACCACTCGGCGCGGTCGAGGAGACCGGCGCCAACTCGGCGTGCGCGTCAGCGGCGCCCGCATCGGCGAGGACGATGTGTGGCGCAGAGTCCAGTTTGTTGCGGGCGCGTGGGAGTACGAGCACGGTGGGGCGGGCGAGCCCTCGTTCCGGTGGCTCGGGCACGAGTCGATGCTCCGCCTCCCCGACCGAGAAGGTACGGCACGATTACGGCTCGCGGGCGACGGCGCGGCGGAGGTCACGGTGCGTTCCGGCACGACCAGCGCGGTGCTCCGGGTGAACCGCGACCCACAGTGGTACGACATCCCGTTGGCGCCACCCGCGCTGGACGTCGTCAACAATGCCGGCTGCGAACTCGCGCTCGGCGCGCTGGGAGCCGACCGTGGGCTGTACGACGCCGACGGCGTGCGGTACGCACACGGCACCGACGTGTTCGCGTGGTGCGGCGCCGCGGTGCTGATGCCGGTGCGCTACTTCGAAGACATCGGTGTGTTCGACGAACGGCTCTTCCTCTACTCCGAAGACTTCGAGCTCGCATGGCGCGGCCGCGAGCGGGGCTGGCGCTACCAGTACGTACCCGAGTCGATCGTCCGCCACGTGCACACCGCGTCGAGCGTCGACGGTTCGAACCTCAAGCTCTACTACGACGGCAGGAACCAACTGCTCGTCGCGCTCCGACACGCACCGCCGGGAGCGGCGGCGAAGGCCGTGATCCGCTACTCCCGCGCGACCGCATCACGGGCGCTTCGCGACATCATGGCGCCCCTGCTCTCCGGCCGTCGACCCAGCTCGGAAGCAGTGACAATTCGCATACGCGCGCTGGGCAGTTTCGCACGCCTGGCACCGGCAATGATCCGTGAGCGCGCGCGACTTCGGCCGCCGGCCGGAAGGTAAGGTCCAACGCCGCGGCGGCCGCCGAGGACGAGAACCGACGACCAGGAGAGCTCCGATTCGCACCGCGCTGACACGCTCGCGCGCACTTGGGCTCGACCTCTGGTTCCCGGTGGCGGTCGTCGGCGCAGCAATCGTGCTCAGCGCATTCGCCGTCTCGGGATCGAGCCTTGCGGCACTGTCCACGACGGGATCGCCGGACGAGAACGCCATCGTCACCGGCGAGGTTCGCGCCGTCCGGGCAGACGAGTACATCGCGATCTCGCCGATCAAGGTGGGACAGGCTCGCGCCGGTTTCCCGTCGCCGCGTACGTTCGGCCTCGGCGCGATCGATGCGGGCGACTCGTGGCGTCCCCAAATCCCGTCGCGCAGCCCCGCCGCCGCGCTCTTCGCGCCGTTCAACCTCCCACTCGTGGTTCTGCCCGTCGTGCAGGGCTTCGCGCTCTACTGGTGGCTTCCGTTCGTTGGCTGCGCGCTCGGGCTCTACGCGTGGCTGCGACTCCTCGGCGTCGGTCGGGGCGTTGCCCTCGCGGCGTCGGTGGTCACGACCGCCTCACCCGCCGCGGTGTGGTGGTCGGGATGGCTGTGCCAGGTCATCGCGCAGGCGGTGGTGCCGTGCGCGGTGCTGCTCCTCGCAACCCGGTTGTGGACGCGCCGCCGCGGAATTGCCATCCCGGTCGCGGTCGTCGCCGGCCTCGCCGCTGCCAGTCTGCCCTGGGCCTACCAGCCCTGGAGCGTGCCCGCCGCCCTGTCGATCGGCAGCGTCACCGCGATCTGGGGCCTCGCGAGCCCGACCCGGCGTCGCCCGTTCCTCTGTGTCGCGGCGATCGCCGCCGGCGTCTTCGCGGCGGAGTCGGCGGTGTACCTCCTGCACGAGCGCTCGTACTACGAGGCCCTCGCCAGCACCGTGTACCCCGGGGAACGGCGAGAGGTGGGGGGCGGTGTCGGGATCGGCAAACTGCTCTCGAGCCTGTTCCCCTTCGCGCTCTCGGGAGACTCCGGCGCCTCGCTCATGCAGGAGAACCTGTCCGAGGTCTCGATGGGCTGGACCATCACCGCACCCGTGGCGATCTTCACGGCGATGCTCGGCAGGAGCGCGCTCCGTCGCGATCCCGATCGTGCCCTGCTCTGGGGATCGCTCGCGGTGACCGCGCTCGTGTCGGCGTGGTGTCTCATCCGGTGGCCGCGCGCGCTCGCGACCGTCACGATGCTGACGTTCTCTCCGGCACCGCGCACCGCACCGTTCGTGGGGTTGACCGGAACCGTGTCGCTCGCGTTGTTGCTGGGAACCGAAGAGCGCCGCGAGAGCATTCGACGAGCGCTCGGCCGCAGCGGAGTGCTGCTCGTGGCCGCAGCGACGACGTTCGTCGCCGCGTGGGGAGCGACCGACTTTCGTCTGACGTTCCTGAATGTGTCGGAAGCACGTCTCGGCCTGGCCGTGCTCGTGGTCGGCGTGCTGGTCGTGCTGCTGTTCACACGATGGAGCGCCATTGCCGTCGGCGTGAGCCTCGCGATCGTCGTGGTCAGCGCCGCCGTCGTGAATCCGTTGATGCACGGTTTGGGCGAGCTCGCCGACTCACCAGCCGCTGCCGCGGTTCGGCGAATCAACGGCCGGGTTGTGGCGCCCGCGCACGGGACGTGGGCAGCCGACAGCATCTACGCCGATGCGCTCTTGAACGGACAGGGCGTGAACTCGTTGTCTTCGTACAACGACCCGGTCGACGAAGACGCCTGGCGAATCCTGGATCCCCGGCGCGTCTCTGAACCCGCGTGGAACCGCTTCGGGTACATCGTGTTCGACTGGCAGGACGGAGCCGGAGAGCCCGTGATCACCAACCCTGCTCCCGACATCGTGGCGGTGAAGATGGACCCGTGCGACGCGCGGCTGTCGAGGCTGCACATACGAGCGATTCTGTCGTCGAAGCCCTTGTCGTCGCAGTGCCTCACGAAGCTCGACGACATCGAGTGGCAGGGAACGCCGTATTCGGCGTACCGGATCAGATCGAGCGCTCGGTAGAGGCGAGCGTCCGCGAGCCGTGGCCATGCGGCCCGGGCGCGAAGCGCCCGAGAGCGGAGTAGAGGCGAGCATCTACTGCAGGAGCGCGCGCATGCGGTCGCGGAGCTTCTTCACGATCTCGCGCCACTCTCCCCGGCGAAGGTGTTCGGTGAGACGCGCGAAGGTGTCCCGTCCCACCAAGCCGGCGCGGGGTACGTCCACCCTGCCGATCATCTCGGTCATCGCCGGGTCGAGAAGATCCGGCGCGCGAACCGGCGCGCGGCAGAAATCGAGCAGCGGCGACAGGACTTTCGACCAGCGGAAGTCGTCCTTGACCCCGGCGATGTTGCGCCGGCACTGAGCGTTGCGTTCGGCGTCTGCAAGCAGCGAGTACAGCGCGGCTTCCAGCGCGTCCACATCTTGGGGCGGCACCGTCACACCAAGGTCGTGACGCGCAATGAGCTCGGCCAGTGAGTCTCCGTCGGTTGCCACTACGGGAACAGATGCCCAGAAGTAGTCGAGGATGCGCGTACGGAACGAGAACTCGGTCTCGACATGATCGAGATGCGTGCTCACGCCGACGTCGGCTTCGAGGAGATAGTTCTCGCGGTCCTCGTATTCGACCCACCCCTCGTTGAAGAACACGTGGGTGCCGGTGAGACCGAGCTCGTCGGCGAGCCGCCGGGTCTCCACGGCCATGCTCATCTCGGGTACGTGCGGGTTCGGGTGGTGCATCCCGAGGAAGTAGAGGCGCACTTCGGGAACGCGCGCGCGCAGCTTGTCGATCGCGTACAGCAGAGTGAGCGGGTCGAACCAGTTGTAGACGCCACCGCCCCAGAGGACGACCTTGTCGTCGAGCCCGATTCCGGGCACGACACCCTTCAACGCGGGGCGAGTGTGGCGCGGGGGTACCTCGCTGATTCCGAACGGAACGACGCTGATCAGCTGGTGGAGTCCTTCGTCGGCGTCGTAGGTGGCCGGGTTGATCCGACCGAGCGCGGCGAGCTGGCCCAGCCAGAAGTCACGCTGCTTGTCACTCGCGCAGGTGAAGAAGTCACCCCGCTCGAGCTGCTGGTTGAGCACACCGGTGGCCGCGTGCACCTCCTTCCGGCGCTTGTCGGCTCCGAGGTCCCGCGCCTGCTCGAGCTGCTCCAGATGGAAGGGGTCGTAGATGTCGACGACCACAACCTTGTCGGTCCTCGCGATCGCCGGATGCTGACTCATCAGGAAGCCCTGGAAGATGATGACGTCACACCAGTCGATCAGGCGGCGGAGCTCGGCTGCGGCGACGTAGCGCACCCTGAAGTCGGGATGGCTCATGCCCGAGCAGGCCGTTGTGCTCACGAGCTCGACGTCGTGCTCGCGTGAGAGTGCCTGCGCGATCTGCCACGCACGGATCGCCGGCCCCGCCATGGTCGGGCTGATGGTGTCGTTGCTCGCCACGAGAATCCGCCGTCCGCGATGAAAGACGTCGTCAACGCCGAAGGCGTCGACCGCGGCGTTGAACCCTGCCACGAAGTACGGGTGAGCGATGTTCGCGTGCAAGGGCAGCCGGAAGAGCCTCAGAATGTCGGCATCGGATCGTCGGCGTAGCGACTGAACCGCGCGCCGCTCCTTCTGAAGCCGAGGGAGGTGTTCCACGAAGGCATCCACTGCGAAGGCGGAGGCGAGCATGGCCTTGTGCGCAGGCTGGCGTTCGTCGTCGTCGAGTGCCGAACGCTGGAGATCGAGTGAATGCGGGTCGTCGCCGCCGAGCGCGACACCGCGGCGGATAGCAAGTGCGAGCGACGGCGGGAGGAGCGTGCGGAGGTTCTCGTCGTCGTAGTTCTTGTAGATGGTGAAGAGTGCGTTGCGCTCGAGCAGATAATTCTCGCGCCACAATGCAACCTCCGACATCGACGCGTGATGCCGATGGAACACGACGGACGACGGCACGTACCGCACCTCGTAGCCGAACAGCCACAGGCGCCATCCCAGATCAACGTCCTCGAAGAACATGAAGTAGGTGTCGTCGAATCCACCGACGTCGCGGAATACCGTGGCGTCGATCACCATCGCGGCGCCGTGGGGGAACAAGACGTCGTGTGGCGTGTCGGCGTCGCCCGGATCCGGAACACCGACGTTGAGCTTGAACCCGTGGCCGTAGAACGCGGCCCCTCCGTCGGTGAAATCGGTGAGGTTGCCGTCCCAGTCGAGCACCTTGCACGCGACACAAGCGACCGAACTCAAGCGCTCGAGCACGCCGACCGCGGCGCGGAGCCACTGCGGATCGGGCCGAGCGTCGTTGTTGATGAACGCGATGTAGTCGCCGGTCGCGGCGGCTGCGCCTCGGTTGCACCCGCCGGCGAAGCCGGTGTTCTCGTGCAGCGCCAGGAGCTGAACGCCCGGGGCGG
This sequence comes from Acidimicrobiia bacterium, assembly GCA_040880805.1. Lineage (NCBI taxonomy): Bacteria > Bacillati > Actinomycetota > Acidimicrobiia > Acidimicrobiia bacterium. The sequence goes on from JBBDHW010000019.1 coordinate 133,581, forward strand.
CGGCCCGCAGTCGGTCGACGCTCTCGTCGCCGGATGCGTTGTCGACCACGATGATCTCGAGTTGATCAGCCGGCCAATCGAGCTCGCGCAGCCCTTCGATGCAGGCGATCGTGTCGTCGGGCCTGCGGTAGTTGACGGTGACCACCGAGACCTTCGGCTGAGCCTCACTCACAGACGCCTTCCCTTCCACCAGTCGGACAATCGGTCGGCAACGCGTGCGGATACCGGTCGCCGGCCGGCAAGCAGCTTTTCGTTCAGCACGCGTAGCTCGATGAGGTGCGCATCGCGGTCGGCAACCTGGCGCTCGAGATCGGCCACCTGCCTGCGCAGCGCGTCGAGCTCGGTTTCGAGAGCAACAGTCTCGCTCGATCGCACGACCGTTCCCACGCGCTGCGCGAACACCGCGCTCGCGATCGCGTGGAACGCAGAACTGGCAGCCGGAGCATGTTCCGGCGATCGCAGCGCGTCCGCGGCCGCGCGCAACTCGGATTCGGCCCGAACGCGCGAGGCGATGATCACGTGCCGATAGGCGGGATCACGGCAATCGGACGGACCAACCGCGGAGTTGTAGTACGCGTGGAGCTTGCCGAGCTGCGGCAGGTTGTTGGCGCGGAGCTCCTCGTGCAGCAGCATCATCGCCAACCACCGTGAGAGCAGCCCACTCGGGAGCGTGGCCGTGGCCCAGCCGCCGTCGCGAAATGCGCGCTCCACTTCGTCGAGATTCGGGAGACCGAACTGCAGATGCTCGGCGAGCATCGGGTGGGGAACGTTGAAGCGGAGCGCGAAGAACTCGGCAAGCGCGGCTTCGGCCAACTCCACGTCGGGATCTTGAAACGGCGCGGTCAGGATCACGACATCGTGGGAGACACGCTGCAGTTCCTGGACGAAGCTGTGCCGGTCTTCCGGGAAGACGTGTTCGAGCGTGTCGAAGGTGACGACCGCGGAGAACGATCCGGTGCGGAACGGTAACGCGGCGCCGCTGGCGTTGACGTAGAGGCCGTCGCGCGACTTCTCGAGGTCGGCGACGAACGCGACGTGATCCGGAACGAAGCGCTCGATCGGCCCCGGTCCCCCACCGACGTCGAGCAGCCGCGCGCCGGGTTCGACGTGGAGCTCGGCCAGGAGTTGCGCGGTCACCGAGTACCGCTGGTACTGGTCGAATGGGAGCTCGAGGAGATCACCGCCGTCCCGCGTCACGGTGCGGCCTCGAGGTCGTGCCCTTCCCAGCAACCGCCGAGCGAGACGACCCCATAGTGATCGCGGGGTTCACCGAGCTCCACGTCGAAGCGATGCGCCCGGTGACGGAAGTCGAACGGATGGAGGCACGCGAAGTCGAAGATCGACGCGCTCACGTCGTAGATCCCGGGAACGAGCAGCAATCGGGGAACCTTGAAGTCGACGTAGCCCGACCGTTCGGGATGCAGCAGCACGAGTCCCTCGTCGCGGGTGTTCGGGCCGGTGACGTGGTGCCCTTCGATCGAGTGGACACCCAGGCCGACGACCAGCTTCTCGAGCGGTTCGTCGAGGTTGTAGTGGAGTCGAAACGTGACTTGATCGCCCGTACGGGCCGTTGTGACCGGCTTCTCGTCGCGGTCGAGGATCTCGATGACGTCGACGCGGGCTTCGCCCGAGCCCCATCGCATGCCGGCACCGTCGTCGACCACGCGGGCGGAGTGCACATCCCCGAGATAGGTGTCGACGACGTCGGTCGCCGGGCCCACCGTGATCAGGCTCCCGTGCTCGAGCAACGCGATCTGGTCGCAGAGGGTCCGCATCGCGCCGAGCGCGTGTGACACCACGACGACGGTCTTGCCGCTGCTCTTGAGCTCCGAGAGCTTCTCGGAGCACTTCCCTTGAAATTCCTCGTCGCCGACGGCGAGCACCTCGTCGATGAGCAGGATGTCGGGATCGACGTTGATCGCGACCGAGAAACCGAGGCGCACGTACATCCCCGACGAATAGGTCTTCACCGGCGTGTCGATGAACTGCTCGAGGCCCGCAAAGCCCACGATGTCGTCGAACCGGGCGTCGAGCTCACGTTTCGACAGGCCGAGGATGGCGCCGTTGAGAAAGACGTTCTCGCGGCCGGAGAGCTCCGGATGGAAACCCGCGCCCAGCTCCAGGAGCGCCGAGACTTTCCCGCGCGTCGTGATCGATCCGCGATCCGGTCGGAGGATGCGTGCGATGCACTTGAGCAACGTGCTCTTCCCGGAACCGTTCTCGCCGATCAGCCCGAAGGTCGAGCCCTCCGGAATCTCGAACGCGACGCCTTTGAGCGCGTCGAACTCGCTGTAGCGGGCGCGACGCCCGCGGAGCAGCGCGACTTTCAGTGACTGGTTGCGCTCGTGGTAGAGGCGATAGCTCTTCCACACCTCGTCGACGGAGACCGCGACGTCCACCGTCAGACCTCCTCCGCGAGACGGCCGTCGAGCCGCCCGAACACCCACATCCCGAACACGAGGAGCCCGCCGGTCCACAGCACGAGGTACGCGAGATTGCCGAGTGGCGGGAACCGGAGGTCGTACAGCACGCTGCGGAAGGCTCCGATGAACGTGACGAGCGGATTGAGCCGGTAGATGTCGCCGATCGGGATCGTGACACCGAGCACCGTCGCTTCGTCCGGAACGTACGAGATCGGGTACACGATCGGCGCAGTGTAGAAGAGCACTTGGAGCACGATCGCGACCAGATGCTGCACGTCGCGGAAGTACACGTTGCACACCGAGAGCACGAGCGCGATGCCCAACACGAAGCCGGTCAGGAGCACGACGAGCAGCAGGACAACGGGGATCCATGGCAGGACCATGTTGCCGACGAGGAGCAGGATGACACCGAGCACGGACAGCTCGATCAAGATCGTGACCACGAGTGACGCGATCGCCGAGAACACGAGCAGCTCGCGCGGGAAGTAGACCTTCTTGATGAGGTTCCCGTTGCCGATCAGGGTTCCCATGCCCATCGTGAGGCCGTTCGAGAAGAAGGTCCACGGGATGAGTCCGCACAGCAGGAACAGACCGAACGACTGCAGCCCGCTCGGATCGCCGACGGGCGGCTCGATCTTGAGGAAGAACGAGAAGACGAGCGAGTAGATCGCCACCGCGGCCAGCGGGTTCAGGAGCGACCACGTCCAGCCGAGCAACGTTCGCTTGTACCGACTCCGCAGGTCCCGCAGCGTCAGGTTGACGGCTAGATCGCGCGTGCCCACGAAGTCGCTGAGCCGGGACATCGTCAACCCACGGTAGCGCAGCGCGCTCGGCCCTTTCGGCTCCGCAGATCGCTTCGCCCAGTGTCGAGCTACGACAGCAGGGCTCGCGGCAGGAGGTCCATCCCGAAACCGGTGAGGATCGCAAGATAGAGCAAGCCGGTCGCCGCCATCACCGCGGAGTACTGACGCTCTTTCAACGCGAACCAAGTCGCGACGACCAGGCCGATCGTCGTGACCGAGGCCACGATCCACATCCAACCGATCAGCCCGTCGTAACCGTCGTCGATGCTGCCGTTCAGCACCGACACCATGCCGGTGGGAATCAGCCACACGAGCAGCTCGAGGGGCCACAGTGCGGCGACGACCTTCACCATCTCCTTGATCGGATCGCGCCCGAGCCCCGGCTGCACGAGATACCAGTGGCCGAGGAGCATCGCGTCCGTGACCGCGCCGAGGAAGCACGCGCCGATCTCGAGCCGGGCGAGGCTCAGCGGGTAGTCACTACCGACGAACGCGGCCGCGCCGGCGACTGCGACGATGCCTGCGATCGGTGCGAGGAGATCGAGCCGCGGGTCGAACTCCTTCAGCGCGTCATAGGCTCCGCGGCCGGCGACCTCGTTCCGAGTCGTGCCGACCATGGCGGCAACGCGGTCGGCGCGCGCGCGCCGTTGCTCCACCCGTCCGCTCACGCCGGCACCACGGCGGACGTACGAAACCCACAACGCGATCCCCGCCGCGAGCGCCATCACTGCCGCGGCCACGTTCCGCACCCGAGCACCGGTGCCGTCGTCACCCAGCCCGGCGACGACCCCGAGGATCGCCAGCGTGCCGAACGTGATCCGCACCAGCCACCCGTAGCCGAGCCCCACCTCTCGACGGCGGGTCGTGACCCAACAGAACAACAGGCCGCCGGTGGCGACCTGCACCAGCACCGTGGCGAGGTCGAGCTGCATCGCGGCGCTCAGTCGACGATCGTGAGGTCGCGCGGCGCGTGATTGAGCCGTTCCGGACCGGCAGTCGTCGCGACGACGATGTCCTCGAGCCGCAGACCGAAGCGTCCGGGCACGTAGATGCCCGGCTCGACACTGAACGCGTGCCCCGGCGCGAGGGGTGTGGTGTTCCCCGACACGACGTACGGGTCTTCGTGGGCCTCGGCGCCGATGCCATGACCGGTGCGGTGCACGAAGTAGTCGCCGTAGCCGGCGTCGGTGATCACATCACGGGCAGCCGCGTCGACGGCTTCGCACGATGTACCGACCGTCGCCGCGCATACGCCGCGCTCCTGAGCCTCCACGAGCACCGCATACGCGTCGCATACCTCCGCGGGAGGCTCACCCACGCTGAACATGCGCGTGATGTCGGAGCAGTAGCCGTGCATCGTGCCGCCGAAGTCGCAGAGTACGACGTCGCCACGTTCGATCACGCGGTCGGACGGATCGTGGTGCGGGCTCGCCGCGTTGGGTCCGGTGGCGACGATCGCGAAGTTGGTGCGTTCGTGACCGGCATCGAGCATCCGCTCGACGAGCTCGCGGTGGATCTCGACCTCGCGCCGGCCGGAGAAGACCGCGTCGCGCATGGCAACCGCGATGGCGTCGACCGCGAGCGCGGCCGCGCGCAGCGCGTCGACCTCGGCTGCGTCCTTCACGATGCGGAGCGGTGCAGTGACGTCGAGCGCACGGCGGAACCGCACGCGCGGGAGCGCGCTCTGGAGCTCGATCACGAAGCGCGCCCAGGTCTGGTCGCCGATCGCGGCACTGGACGCTCGCTCTGCGCCGCCGACGAGCCCCGCGAGCCCGGCGACGACTGCGATGGGATCCTCGGTCTCTTCCCAGGCGCGGATCGAGAACACGTCTGGCCGCTCGACGACGCGCGGCGCCTCGAGCCGCGGCACCACGAGCACGGCGTCGCCGTCGGCAGGTACCACGAGCATCGTGAGCCGCTCGAGCGGCATCGCCTCGTAGCCAGTGAGATACGGCAGGTCGGCGCCCGTCGACAGCAGCAGCACGTCGATCCCCAGCTCCCGCATCCGCTCGCGTGCGCGCCCCATCCGAGCCGCGTGCACGTTCACCCGGACGCCACGACCAACGAACCTGCGTCGTTGGAGGTCGTATAACGGCCTTCAACGACGCCAGTTGGCGGGGAAGTAGCTGCGGCGCGCTTGGCGTGGTAGCTGGAGCGGACGAGCGGGCCGGACTCGACGTGGGAGAAGCCGAGGCTCTCGGCGTAGGCACCGAGAGCGGCGAACTCGTCGGGGGTCCACCAGCGGACAACGGGGAGGTGGCGAGCCGAAGGCCGGAGATACTGCCCGAGCGTGAGAATTTCGACGCCCACGTTGCGCAGGTCGGCGATCGCGCCGCGGAGCTCGGTCTCCGTCTCGCCCATGCCGAGGATGACGCCCGATTTCGTGAGGAGACCGGCGTCCTTGGCGCGAGCGAGCAGGGCGAGCGAGCGGAAGTACGCGGCCGACGGCCGCGCCGCGCGCTGGAGGCGCGCCACCGTCTCGAGGTTGTGGTTGAGCACGTCGGGGCGCGCCGCGAAGATCACGTCGAGCGACGCGGGATCTCCCTTGCAATCCGGGATGAGCACCTCGACGCGGGTGTTCGGTGTGCGGGCGCGGGCGGCACGGATCGTGGCCGCGAACACAGCCGCGCCACCGTCGGCGACGTCGTCGCGCGCGACGCTCGTGATCACGGCGTGCTCGAGCCCGAGGTGCGCGATCGCCTCCGCAACGCGTGCCGGCTCGTGGGGATCGAGCGCGAGCGGCCTGCGCGTGTCGACGAGGCAGAAGCCGCAGGCGCGCGTGCAACGGTCGCCGAGGATCATGAACGTCGCGGTGCCGTCGGCCCAGCACTCGTAGATGTTGGGGCACCCGGCCTCCTCGCACACGGTGTGCAGGTCGAGCTCCCGCATCAGGCGCTTGGTGGCCCGGAACCCCTCACCGAGATCGGCGCGTACGCGCATCCACGCCGGGCGGCGCGGTGCCCCGTCGACCGACGCGACCACCCCTGCTTCGGCGAGGCGCCCGAGGAGACGCACGGGCGTGCCGCTGCCGCTCGCGTCGCGTGTGAACTGGCTCAGGTCTTCGGCGCGCTCGCGCCACACGACGTCCTGTCGTTCGACGTGACAATCACCGAAGTGCCGGGCGAACTGCGCCACTACCACGTCGACGACCTCGTGCATGTCGGGCGCCGTGCCGAGCACCGTCGTGAGCGAAGTGACCCCGCGGTCGCGGATCCCGCACGGGACGATGTGGTCGAACATCGTGAGATCAGGATCGACGTTCAGCGCGAAGCCGTGCCGCGTACGACCACGCGCGACCTTGACGCCGACAGCAGCGATCTTCTCGGCGCCCACCCACACGCCTGGGAGTCGCGGCTCTCGGCGCGCCGCGACTCCCAGATCGGCGAGCGCGTCGATCAGCACTCCCTCGAGCGCGCGCACATAACCCACCACGTCGCGGAGTCCGTCGCGCCAGTCCGGGAGCGTGACGATCGGGTAGCCAACGAGCTGGCCCGGACCGTGGTAGGTGACGTCGCCGCCGCGATCGGTGCGCACGAGGTCGGCGCCGACCTGTGCCGGCGGCACCAACACGTGCTCGGGATCGGCCGTCGTGCCGAGCGTGTACACGTGCGGATGCTCGAGCAGCAGCAGGTAGTCGTCGCTCGCACGCGCGTGCAACGCGCACTGGAGCTGGTCGGCCTCGTGGTACGGAACGCGGCCGAGCCAGCGCGCCCGCAGCATCAGTCGAGCTCGGCTTCCCAATCGCGTTCTTCGAGCTCGGTCTGTATCGCGCGGAGGAATGCGGCCGCATAGGCGCCGTCGAACGCGCGGTGGTCCCACGTGAGCACGAGCATGCCGGTGTGGTGGATCGCGACTGCGTCTCCCCCCGGGCCGGACACGACGACCGGTCGTTTCTTGATGCCGTCGGTGGAGAGGATCGCGACCTGTGGCTGGTTGATGATCGCCAACGTCATGTAGGTACCGAAGGGTCCGGGGTTCGTGATCGTGAACGTTCCACCGATCACGTCGTCGGGCATGAGCCGCTTCGCCCGCGCGCGCGACGCGAGGTCGTGTACCTCGCGTGCGATCTGGCGAAGTCGCTTACCGTCGGCATTGCGGATCACTGGCGCGACGAGACCTTCGAAGTCGAGGTCGACGGCGATCGAGAGGTGGACGTCGTGGTGGACGACGAGCGTGTCGTCACCCACGCTCGCGTTCGCCCGCGGGAACTCGTTCACCGTGTCGCAGAACGCGCGTGCGATGAAGGGGAGATACGTGAGCGAAAAGCCCTCGCTCACTTTCCACTCCGCTTGGTACGCGGCGCGCACACGCTCGATCCGTTCGAAGTCGACCTCCACCGACGTATACACGTGCGCGCTCGAAGCCTTCGACCGCACCATGTGCTCGGCGGTACGGCGTCGGATGTTGTCGAACGGGACGACCTCGTCACGCGACACGGTGGGCACCGGCACCGGCACCGGCACCGGCACCGGAGCGGGTGGGGGCGTCAGATCTGGAGCAGGTGCGGTCTCGGGGAAACTGGCCGGCGGCGCAGCCGGGGGTGGCGCGTCCGGAGGCGTCGCGTCGGCGTGGAGGACGTCCTTTCGGGTGAGCCGCCCTCCGGGGCCGGTACCCGTGATCGTTGCCGGATCGAGCCCCCGCTCGGCCACCAGGCGGCGCACGATCGGCGAAGTGAGCCGCGATTCGTCCCCGGCGGCTGCGGCGCCCGCGGGCTCGGGCACGGGCTCGAGGACGGGCTCAGGGACCGGCTCCGGTGCGGTCGGGACCGCCGGAGCGGCGGCAGCCGGAGGTGGGACCGCCGGAGCGGCGGCAGCCGGAGGTGGGACCGCCGGAGCGGCGGCAGCCGGAGGTGGGACAGCCGGAGGTGGGACAGCCGGGCGCGGGGCAGCCCCGGCCGGCACGACCTCGGACACCACCGCGAGGCGCGTCCCCACCTCCACGGTCTCGCCCTCGGGCACGAGGATCTCGGTGACGAAGCCGCCCGACGGCGCGGGCACCTCCGAGTCGACCTTGTCGGTGGACACCTCGAACAGCGGCTCGTCGGCCTCGACGCGCTCGCCCACTTGTTTGAGCCAGCGCGTGATGGTCCCTTCGGTGACCGTCTCCCCGAGTTGCGGCATCGTCACGTCCACGCGCGACTCCTCATCTCCACCCGATCCAACGGTTCTGTCACCTCAGTGCAACGGCCGGCCGATGCGCGCGAGCGCGGCTTCGCCGAACACCTCGCTCAACGTGGGATGCGGGTGCACCAACGCCGCGAGATCGGCGGCGTTCGCCTCCCAGTTGACCGACAGGTAACCCTCGGCGAGCAGTTCGGTTGCCCACGGCCCGACGACGTGCACGCCGAGCACCAGGCCATCCGCGTCGGTGACGAGCTTCACGAGCCCCTCGGTCTCACCGATGATCTGCGCCCGACCGTCACCCGCGAACCGATGCTTGGCAACCACCACATCGTGGCCACGCTCGCGCGCCTGCTCCTCGGTGAGCCCGCACCACGCGACCTCGGGCCGGCAGTAGATCACCCAGGGCACCTTCTCGTAGTCGATCGGCGTCGCGGCCTCGCCGAGGATGGTCTTCACCACGAGGATCGCCTCCATGAAGCCCACGTGGGCGAGCTGCGGCGTGTCGATGACGTCGCCGGCCGCGAAGACGCCGTCGACACTCGTGCGGCACTGTGGGTCGACCACCACGAAGCCGCGGTCGTCGACGTTGATGCTGGCAGCCTCCAGGCCGATCCCGTTCGACAGTGGCGCGCGCCCGATGGACACGATCACCTTGTCGACGACAACCGACTGCGCACCCGAATCCGCGTCCCATGACACGGTGAGCTCGCGCGCGCCGTCGATCCCCGTGATCCGGACACCTTCCTGAACGTTCACGCCGCGCTTCTTGAACGAGCGCGTGACGACACTGGCGACTTCGGTCTCGACGGTCGACAGGATTCGCGGCAGCGCCTCGAGCACCGTGACTTCGCTGCCCATGTCGATCAGCATCGAGGCAAACTCCGCGCCGACCACACCGCCGCCGACGATCGCGACGCGCGGCGGCAGGTCGGTGAGCTCGAGCACGTGATCCGACGAGAGGATGCGCGCGCCGTCGAAATCGAGACCCGCGAGCGGGCGCGGCGCGGAGCCGGTGGCGACGACGAGATTGCGTCCCGCCAGTTCGGTGCCGTCGGCGACACGGACTCGGTGCGCGGCACCGTCGACCACTTGGCCCCGACCTTGCACGACGGTGACGTTCCGTCCCTTCAGCAGCGTTTCCAGGCCGTTCGTGAGCTTGTCGACGACCTCCTGCTTTCGGGCCTGCGCGCGACCCAGGTCGAGCATGGGCTCGCCGGCGTTCACACCGAAGTCGGACGCCTCCTGCACGGTGCGCAACACGTCGGCCGTCTGCAGCAACTCCTTGGCCGGAATGCACCCGCGGTGCAGACACGTACCACCGATCCGCCCTTCTTCCACCAGGGCGACGTTCAGCCCGGCCGCGGCGCCGTAGAGCGCCGTTGCGTAGCCGGCCGGACCCCCGCCGAGCGCCACGATGTCGAATTCGTCGACCAGGACGGCCACCTCCTCAGATTCCACTGGCTCAGATTCCACTGACTCAGGTCACGAGAGCGCTGACGTCACCATTCTCGCAGGCGCGCGAACCCGACCGGCACTTTCAGCGCGCCAGGAGGATCTGCACCGCGCCGGCCGCGAGGATCGCCACTCCAGTGACGGCGGCGAGGATCAGCAGCGTGCGGGTGCTCACGCTCGAAATCCTCGCGCGGCCCGGTCGGAAGCCCTCCATCCGCGTGGCCTTCTGTATCGAGTCGACAGGGTTCACCCCGGTATGCTGCTCGCGCTCGCTTGGCCGCACCGTGCGGACCCTCCGAGCTCGACTCGGGCCACTCGGAACCTGCGAAATGTCGCAACGCGCACAACGCATCATCGAGGCTGCCCGCAAGGTGCCGCTGCCGGAGGGCACCTACGCCGTCGGCGCCGGGCTCCTGATCTCGGGCCTCACCGCGTATGGGTTCCAGATCCTCGCATTCAAGGCGCTCGACAAACCCGAGTACGCGGCCCTCAACGGGCTCTGGATCTTCGTGTTCGTGGTTGCGCCGGGTTTCTTCCTCCCACTCGAGCAGGAGGTCGGGCGCGCCGTTGCCGACCGACGCGCCCGCGGTATCGGCGGCGGACCGGTCGTGAAGAAGGCGGCCTTCGCAGGTTCGGTGCTCACGGGCGCGCTGATCGTGGTGACGCTGCTCCTCGCTGCCTTCACGCCACTGGTCGACCGGCTCTTCCACGGCGAGGAACAACTTCTCATCTGCTTCGTGATCGCGCTGGTCGCCTACGCGATGCAGCACATCACGCGGGGGACGTTGTCGGGCAACGGGCGGTTCGGCCCCTACGGGACCATTCTCGCCGCCGAGGGTCTGCTTCGCCTGATACCGGTCGTCGTGCTCTACATCGCGGGTGTCGACGACATCATCTGGTACGGGCTCGCCCTCGCGATCCCGCCTGCCATCGCCGCCGCGATCGCCCTGCGCGGACAACGCGACCTCCTCGCGCCGGGACCGGAGGCGGAGTGGTCGGAACTGTCGGCCAATCTCACGCTGCTGTTCCTCGGGTCGCTCACCGCGCAAACGCTCAGCTACTCGGCCGCGCTCGGCGCGATTCTCCTCGCCAAGGGCCCGAGAGAACGCGCCGAGGCCGCCGACTTCATCGTGGGCTTCTTCATCGCCCGGATCCCGATCCTGCTGTTCCAGGCGATCCAGGCTGCGCTGCTCCCCAAGCTGGCAGCACTTGCGGGCGCGGGTCGCCACGAAGACTTCCGCGCCGGACTCAAGAAGCTGCTGCTGATCGTCGTCGGGATCGGTGCGCTCGGCGTCGTCGCCGGCGCCACCATCGGGCCGATCGTGGGCAAGATCCTCTTCGGCGAGAAGTTCCACCTCGACAACGTCGATCTCGGGCTGCTCGCGGCGGGAAGCGCGTTGTTCATCCTCGCCCTCACGCTCGCGCAGGCCCTGATCGCGCTGCTCGGCCACGGGCGTGCGCTCGTCGCCTGGAGCATCGGTCTCGCCACCTGCGTGGTGGTGACGGCGTTCAGCTCCGACGACCTCTTCCTGCGGGTGGAACTCGGCTTCCTCGCCGGGTGTGGCGCCGCCGCCGCCGCGATGGCGCTCCTGCTGTTCGGCCGGCTGCGCACAGAGTCGCCGGAGAGCCTCGGCCTCTTCGTCGAGGCCATCGAGCACGAACCACTGGAGATCTAGCGAGAACCTGCTACCCCGGCCCGTCGCTCGGCAGCACGCACGCAATTCTCGAGCAGGCTCGCGCGCGTCATCGGCCCGACCGACCCGATCACCGGCGCGAACCAACCCGCCACTTCGCGGACGTCGTCGTCCACGTCGGGCGCGTACTCCCCGTCGACGATCGCGGTGCCGGTCTGCACCACGGCCGCGCCCGGCTTCACCATGTCGGCACGCACGATGCCCGGTGAGCCGGCGGCCGCGACCACCACATCGGCTGCTTCGACGAACGGCCGGATGTCGGGCACGCCGGTGTGGACGAGGATCACCGCTGCGTTGGCGTCCGGCTCCTTCAGCGACAGCAGGTTCGCCAGCGGCTTCCCCACCGTGAGGCCGCGCCCGATGATCACGACGGTGCGGCCCTCGATCGGCACGCCGTAGTGCACGAGCAACCGCTGGATGCCCGCGGGCGTGCACGGGCGCGGCCCGGGTACACCCATCACGAGCCGCCCGAGGTTCACCGGGTGGAGGCCGTCGACGTCTTTGTCGGGATCGAGCCGCAATACCGTGGCGTCGTAGTCGACCCCGGATGGGAACGGATACTGGATCAGCACCGCGTCGACGCCCGCGCGCTCGTTGAATCGCTCCACCACCGCGTCGGCGTCGCGCTGCGAAGCATCGGCCGCCAGGTGCTCGTGGAAGAATTCGATCCCAACCTGCTTGCAGTTCTTGTGCTTCATAGCCACGTACTTCGCGCTCGCGGAGTTGTCGCCGACGAGCAGTGTGCCGAGGCCGGGAGAGATGCCGCGCTCCCGCAACGCCGCGACGCGCGTACGCAGTTCGGCCTTCACCTGCTTGAGGACGGCGTCGCCGTCGAGGATGACGCAGGAACCTACCGGGTGGTCCGATGCCATGTGGCCTCCTTCGGATGCGTTCGAGCTCCGAAGGCGCCCAGGCGGACGACGCCCCAATGATTCGGGGGTGATTCAGCCGCTCCCCGGTGGTACTCCACCATCGCCAGTCGCGGTACGCCGATCCTAGCGCAGCCAAGAAGCTCACAACCGTTCGAGAACGCGCGCCGAGATCGACTCACCGATGACGAGCGACGCAGTCGCAGCCGGTGACGGCGCGTTCAGCACGTGCACCGCGCGCGGGGTCTCGTGCAATACGAAGTCGTCGAGCAGCGTGCCGTTCCGTGCGACCGCCTGGGCTCGCACCCCCGCAGGACGCCGTACGAGGTCAGCTGCTGCAATGCCGGGAACGAGTCGGCTGAGAGCGCGCGCGAGTGCGCGCCGGCTCAGCGACCGGTACACCTCGTGGACGCCGACCGGCCAGTAGTGCCGCGCCATCCGCCAGAACCCGGGGAACGCCGCGAGCTGCCGTAGCTCACGAGTGTCGACCGCGCCCCACGTGTACCCCTCACGCCCGAGCGCGAGCACGGCGTTGGGCCCGGCATGCACACTGCCGTCGATCCCGCGCGAGAGGTGCACACCGAGGAACGGCAGCTCGGGGTCGGGCACCGGATAGATCAGGTGACGAACAAGGCCGGCCGCGCTCGGCACCCACGAC
>JBBDHW010000020.1 GCA_040880805.1 Acidimicrobiia bacterium
CCACGTCCGAGCCGTCGTCGACGTCCCCGACGCTGCCCCCCGACACGACCACGACGACCACCACGCTCCCGACCACCACGACCACCACGCTGCCGACCACCACGAGCACCACGCTCCCGCCCCCCTAACGGTCGATGGACGACTCGTACTTCGCCCGTCCGTTCGTGGAACTCGACGAGTGGCGGGACGAGCCGGTGCGGCACCGGCATGTGCACGGTGGTTTCGAGAACACCGAGACGGAGTTCTCCTTCTCCTTTCCGCCCGCCGAGGAGTACGAGGGCCGCTTCCTGCACCACATCGAGGGCGGCGGCGGCGGAACACCGCGTGCACAACCGGGTGACATCGCGCTCGCGTGCGCGTACGGCGGCTATCTCGTGGTGTCGAACCAGGGCCACATGGGTCCCGACGCGACGCATCTCGACCGCGAGATCCACCACTACGGCGCGAGCGTCGCGAGCGCGCGTCGCGCGCGAACGATCGCGGCGGAGATGTACGGCGACGAGCCACACCACGGATACATCTGGGGCGGGAGCGGCGGCGCCGGCCGCACGATCGCGATCCTCGAGCACGCGCCCGACCTCTACCAGGGTGCGGTGGTATACATCCTCCCGCACGTCGCGCAGCAGGTGCTCTGCGCAGCGGTGGCCAACGCCGCGCGGGTGCTCGGTGACGCGCTCGAGCGCGTGATCGACGCCACCGCGCCCGGCGGGAGCGGCGACCCGTTCGCCGGGCTCACCACCGAGCAACGCGAGGCACTGGGCGCGGTGTACAAGCTCGGATTCCCGCGCGGCGCGGAGGACCAGATCTACCCGGTGTCGATCGCGCTCAACGGCGTGGTGCCCGGACTCGTCGACTTCGACCCTGCGTACTTCGACGACTTCTGGACCGCGCCGGGCTACGGCGGCACCACGGAGAGCGTGCGGAACGCGCGCATCCAGTCGACACATGCGGTCCGGCGCGTGCTGACCGCGGCCGAGGTCGTCGCGAGCCCAGCCGTCGACGCGATGGATCCGTACCAGTACCTCGCGGTCGCAGGCATCGCGCGCATCACACCGGCGATGCCGATCGGCGTGGTCATCGAGGGGTTGCCGGCGCGCGATGCGGCGGGCGCGTGGCTCACCGTGCAGAGCGGAGCCGCGAAGGACCGCGAGCTCATCAGCTTGGGTGGCGGCGGGGACGTGATCGTCGCCGCCGGTGGGCGCCGCAACATGAGCATCGGCTTCGAGGACGTCGCAGCCGGCGACGAGATCGCGTTCGACAACAGCAACTTCCTCGCCTACTCGCACTTCACCCGACACCAGCACGAGGACTACCCCGAGTTCGCGACGTTCACCGTGGACGGTTCGCCGATCTACCCCCAGCGCGAGAGCGCGACCGGCTCACCCGATCTCTATCTCGTCGCGCCGTACCACGGCGCGTTCGACGCCAAATGCATCGTGGTGCAGAACCTGCACGACGGTCAGTGCTGGCCGTGCGGCGCGGAGAACCTGCGCCGGCAGCTGGTCGAACGACGCGGAAGCGAACGCTACGTGCGCGTGTGGTTCACCGAGCACGCCATGCACCTGCCGTCGTCCGCGTTGCGACCCGGGCGCTCGCCCGTCGCGAGCACGCGCCTCATCGACTACGCAGGCCACGTGCAGCAGGCGATCCGCGACGTGATCGACTGGGTCGAGTTCTCCAAGGTTCCGCCGGCCGACACCGCGGTCGACCGCAGCGCCGACGGAGCGATCGTGCTGCCCGACGACGCGGCGCAGCGCCAGGGGATCCAGCCCGTCGTGCACGCGACTGCGAACGGTGCGGCGCGCGCGGACGTGCGCGTCGGCGAGGCCGTTCGGCTCCAAGCCGAGATCGCGTCGCCGCCCGGAGGAGGCCGGATCGTCGCGGTGGAGTGGGACTTCGACGGTTCCGGCACATGGCCAGTCGTCGAAGAAGGTATCGACGGTAGTCAGAAGCAGATGGACGTGGACCGCCGCGCGACGTACGACACACCCGGGACCTACTTCCCGTGCGTCCGGGTGACCGCGCATCGCGACGGCGACAGCGGCGCGACGCAGCGCCGACTCGTGAACCTCGGCCGCGTCCGGGTGGTAGTGACCGCGTAGGCCGGTTTCGCGGGCGCGGGTACCGCACCCGCGCGTCGGGCACCTGGATCCGTGAGCCAACTTGTAACGGCTCGGCGATTTGGTAGACGATGACCGGAGCAACGATCGGACACATCGAGACGGGAGATCCGGATGGCAAAGCTCGAGAAGAAGAGCATCGACTCGCCCGACGAGTCGAGGACCGTCGGCAAGGGCGAGATGGCGCTGATCACGGTCGGCGGCGTGACCCTCGGACGCGGCACGTTCGAGCCGGGATGGCGCTGGTCCGAGCACGTGAAGCCGATCGTGGGCGGCGACAGCTGCCAGGTGCACCACAAGACCTTCGTGCTGTCGGGGCGCATGGGCGTGCGGATGAACGACGGCACCGAGCTCGAGATCGGGCCCGGCGAGCTCGCCGAGATCCCGCCCGGGCACGACGGCTGGGTGATCGGCAACGAAAACTGTGTCGCGATCGACGTCTCGGGCGATATCGCGCAGTACGCGAAGCCCTGACCCGACTACGCCCCGCGGAAACGCGGCTCGCGCTTCTCGGCGAACGCGGCCTGCCCTTCGAGGTAGTCGTCGGAGCGGAAACACGCCTCCACCAGTTCGTCGACGAGCGCGCGGTCGCGTTCCGCGGGCGCGCGCAACGCCTCGCGGATCGCCACCTTGCACGCCCGCACCGTGAGCGGCGCGTTCGACGCGATCGCGTGCGCGAGGGCGCGTACCTCGGTCTCGAGCTCGTCGGCGGGGACGACGCGGTTCACGAGCCCGATGCGCAGCGCTTCGTGGGCTGAGAGCCGACGCGCCGAGAACAGGATCTCGGCGGCCCATGACGGACCGACCAGCGCGACGAGCTCTTCGACGCCGCCGAACGCGTAGCCCAGGCCGAGGCGCGCCGCGGGCACGCCGAATTGGCTTCCCTCGGCGGCGATCCGGATGTCGGTGCGCAGCGCGGCGAGCAACCCGCCGCCGATGCAATAGCCGCGGATCATGGCGAGCGCGGGCTTGTCGAGCTCACGCCACCCGCGCCACGCGTCGGCCATCGCGGTGTCGTACTCGGCGCGCGCGTCGACTGACGTGCGGCGCTCGCCGAACTCCGAGATATCGGCGCCCGACACGAACGCGCGGTCACCCGCGCCGGTGACGACGACGACACGGGCCTCCGGATCGTCGCGGAACGCGGCGAGGATACGCGGGACCGCGACCTGCATCTCGATCGACATCGCGTTGTGGCGCTCGGGGTTGTTGTAGGTCATCCAGCCGATGCCGTCCTCGACCCGGGCGAGCATCTTCGGGGTTCCGGTGTCGATCTCGGTCACGCTCACCTGCGTCGCGCCTCCGTGGCCACCGCGCCCGCCGTGAGCAGCGCGTCGATCTCGTCGGCGCCGTATCCGATCTCCTCGAGTACCTCCCGCGTGTGGGCACCCGCCAACGACGGGCCGCGCCGGATCGTCGCCGGCGTCTCGGAGAAGGTGAGCGGCGGCCGCAACACCTCGATCTCCTCGCCCGACAGGTTCACGACCGTGCGCGTCATCCCGAGGTGGTGTACCTGGGGATCGCGGAACACCTCGTCGATGCGCAGCACCGGGCCGCACGGCACTACCTCGGCGAGCAGTTCGACCCACTCGGCGGTCGGGCGCGCGCGGAAGGCCTCGCCGATCGCCGCTTCGAGCGCGTCGCGGTGCTCGAGGCGTGACGAGCCGTCGGCGAAGCGCGGGTCGTCGGCGATCTCGGGCGCGCCGATGAGCGAGCAGAACCCCGGGAAGTCGCCCATGGCGGACACGTTGACGTAGCCGTCGGCGGTGGGAAACGTACCCATCGGCACGACCGTCGGATGCTGGTTGCCGACCTGGCCGGGCACTTCGTGGTCGATGAGCCAGCGCGCGGCCTGGAAGTCCATGAAGCTGATCATCGACTCGAGCAGCGAAGTGTGCACCCATTGACCACGACCGGTGCGTTCGCGCGCGATCAGTGCGGCCAGCACGCCTTGAGTGAGGATCGTGCCGGCTGCGGTGTCGGAGATCGCGATGCCGACGCGCGAGGGACCCGTGCCCGGCGGCCCGGTGACGCTCATCAGCCCGCCGAGGCCCTGCGCGATCTGGTCGACGCCCGGACGGTCGGCATACGGCCCGTCCTGACCGAACCCGGAGATGCTCGCGTAGACGAGCCGCGGGTTCACCACCCAGAGCGTGTCGGGATCGACGCGCAGCCGGTGCTTCACCGCGGGACGGAAGTTCTCGACGAGCACGTCGGCGTGCTCGACGAGGCGCAGCAGCACGGCATGGCCCTGCTCGGTGGCGAGATCGATGATCACCGAGCGCTTGTTGCGGTGGAGGTTCGCGCCGTCGGAACCGCCGGACGCGAACGACACCGTGCCGCTGGGGGGCTGTACCTGGACGACGTCGGCGCCGAAGTCGGCGAGCTGGCGCACGCACGTGGGTCCGGCCCGCGCCACCGCCAGGTCGACCACGCGGAGGCCGGTGAGCGGCCCGTCGTCCACGCGGCTACGCGGTGAGCGAGGCGAGCCCCGCGACCATCACGAGAAAGCCGAGCACCATGTAGGTGACGGTGCGCGCGACCGGAGCTTGCGCGAGCTCGCGCTTCTGCGCCGGATTGGCCTGGCCGCGGACGGGACTACCGGGGCGGGCGCGGGCGACGGTGGTCGCGCTCACGCGGTCGGCGTCGTGGGGTCGGCGGACCAGGGCCCAGAGGTTGGCGATGAACAGCGCGGCGCCGACTGCGGTGATCAGCTCCCGAAGGATCTCGTCGTAGTCCACGCCAGCATCGTACGGCGCGCCGCGCGTGCGTCGCTCGTCGGGCTCGCAGCGAAGCGGCCCGGTAGCGTGCGCCCGGATGCGGGTGCTGGTCGCGGACTGCTCGGTGGAGTACGAAGGCCGCCTGGGTGCGCGTCTCCCGCGCGCGCTGCGCCTCATCCTGCTGAAGGCCGACGGTTCGATCGCGGTGCACGCCGACACGAAGGCCTACAAGCCGCTGAACTGGATGAGCCCGCCGTGCACGATCCGCGAAGGTGACGGCACGATCGTCGCGGTCAACCCCGGTGGCGAACGGCTCACGATCGAGCTCCACGAGGTCGTACACGACTACGCCGTCGAGCTCGGCGACGACCCCGGTCTGGCGAAAGACGGCGTGGAGGCCGAGCTCCAGGAGCTCATCGCGCGACGCGTGGCCGCATTGCGCGACGGGTTGCGCCTCGTGCGTCGCGAGTACCCCACCGACATCGGCCCCGTCGACCTGTTGTGCCGCGACGACGACGGCTCGGCAATTGTGATCGAGGTGAAGCGCATCGGCGAGATCGCGGGTGTGGAACAGCTCCTGCGCTACCAGGAACGCCTCGACCTCGACCCGAGCCTCGCCCCCACGAAGGGGCTCTTCGTCGCCACGCGCATCAAGCCGCAGGCGCGCGTGTTCGCGCAAAGCCGCGGCGTCGAGTGCGTGGAGATCGACCTCGACGAGCTGCGCGCGGGCGCGCCGCTCGACCTGCGCCTGTTCTGAGCCGTGCGGGCGATGGGTCGCTCGCTCAGTTAGTCGCGGGCCATGTCTTCGAAGGCCGTGCGGTGCGGCAGGAAGGCGAGCTCGACCTTGCCGGTGCGCCCGTTCCGGTGCTTGGCCACGATGATCTCGGCCTTGCCGCGGTCCTCGGAGTCTTGGTTGTAGACCTCGTCGCGGTAGATGAAGGCCACGACGTCGGCGTCTTGTTCGAGCCCGCCCGACTCGCGGAGGTCGGCGAGCATCGGGCGCTTGTCTTGGCGGTACTCGACCTGCCGGTTGAGCTGTGAGAGCGCGACCACCGGGCAGTCGAGCTCGCGGGCAAGGATCTTGAGGCCGCGGGAGATCTCGGACACCTCCACCTGGCGGTTCTCCGCGCGGCGGGTGGAGCTCGGCGTCATGAGCTGCACGTAGTCGACGACGACGAGCGCGAGATCGCCGTGGCGCGCATGCATACGCCGTGCCTTGGCGCGCATCTCCATGACCGTGCAGTGCGGGTTGTCGTCGATGAAGAGCTTCGCTTCCGCGAGCCGGCCGACGGCGTGGCCGAGACGCGACCAATCGCCGTCGTCGAGGCGCGCGGTCCAGAGGCGGGACGTGTCGACGCGCGCTTCGGTAGCGAGCAGGCGCTTCGTGAGCTCGATGGTGCCCATCTCCATGGAGAAGAACATGACGGGCCGGCCCGTCACGGTGGCGACGTTACGGGCCATGCCGAGTGCGAGGCTGGTCTTGCCCATGCCGGGCCGCGCCGCGACGATGATGAGGTTCGATTTCTGCAAGCCGAGGGTGATGGCGTCGAGGTCGCTGAAGCCGGTGGGCACGCCGACCAGCTCCGAGCTGTCGCCGTAGCGGCGCTCGAGGTCGTCGAGTGTTTCCTGGAGCGCGTCCTGGATGCCGATCATGGTCTCGGCGACGCGACGTTCGGCGACCTCGAACACGAGGGACTCGGCGCGGTCGAGTGTTTCGGTGACGTCGTCGGGCGAGTCGTAGCCCATCTCCGAGATGTCGCCGGCGACCGCGATGAGACGCCGCAGCAGCGCGAGCTCGTTGACGATGCGCGCGTAGTGGCCGGCGTTGGCGGACGCGGGCGTGGACGCCTGGATCTGCAGCAGCGCGGCGCGTCCACCGACGAACTCGAGCAGATCGGCGCGGCGCAACTCCTCGGCGACGGTGACCGGGTCGGCGGGTTCACCCTGCCCGTAGAGCGACTGGACGGCGTCGTAGATGTGGCCGTGGGCCGGTTTGTAGAAGTCGGGGCCGTCGACGCGCGCCTCGACCGCGGCAGTGATCGCGTCGCGCGAGAGGAGCATGGCCCCGAGGAGCGACTCCTCGGCCTCGAGGTTGTGCGGCGGCACTCGGCCGGTCTGCGGGCGCCGAACGGCGTCAATCGTCTGGACCACTGCCGACCCGGCCTCCCCCCCGCTCATTGCGCGTGAGCCTCGGAGTGTGCGGCACTGCGCTTGTGGATCGCTAGCCCCAAAACCCGGGTTTCTCTTGGGGATCTTGGGCCTGGTTGTCCCCAGGCCTGGGGAGGACGGATCGGATGCACAGTCCCATCCGAGCACGGGGGTACGACATCTAACCCCCTGATCAGGGTCGATCCACCGACTTGACGGCTCTCCCTCGCGCGCTACTGCGCGACGACGGCGACCACGAGCGGCACCACGACCTCGGGATGCAGGCGCACCGGCACCTCGACCTCGCCGAGCTCGCGGATCGGGTCGTCGAGCATCACGCTGCGCCGGTCGACCTCGATGCCCGTGCGGTCGAGCAGCGCGGCCACGATGTCGGCCGCGGTGACCGACCCGAAGAGCTTGCCGCCCTCACCCGCGCGCGCTTCGACGGTGAGCGGCCCGGTGTTGAGCCGCTCCGCCAGTTCCTCCGCCGCAGTGCGGTCGCGCACTTCGCGTGCCTCCCGGTTGCGCCGCATCGCCTCGGACTGGGCGACCGCGCCCTTCGTGGCCTTGATCGCGAGGCCACGTGGAACGAGGTAGTTGCGGCCGTAGCCGTCGGCGACATCGAGCAGGTCCCCTTTCCGGCCGAGGGTCTCGACGTCTTCGCGCAGCACGATCTTCATTCGTCATCCTCGGCGTCGGGCTCGACGTCGACGTCGTCCTCGGCGTCGACCTCGGCGTCGATGACCTCGATGACCTCGGCATCACCGAAATCACGGGCTTGCCGTTCTGGTTCGTAGCCGGTGTCCGGACCGATCGTGGCCAGCACCTCGGCCGTCGCGGGATCGGCTTCTTCGACCGCGAACGCGTCGGCATCGGCGTCGGGGGGCGGCACGAGGGACGTCATGTCTTCCCGCAACTCGCCGCGACCCTCACGGTCGCCGCGATCGCGACGGCCGCCCTTACGCTGAGTGGTGACTTGCCGCACGCTGTACGGCAGCAACGCCATCTCGCGTGCCACGCGGATCGCGCGCGCGACCGCTCGTTGCTGTTGCGCCGAGTTGCCGGTGACGCGGCGAGCGCGGATCTTGGCCCGCTCCGACATGAATCGCCGGAGCAGGTTGACGTCCTTGTAATCGATCCAACCGACACTCTCGGTGTTGAGGATCGAGATCTTCTTCTTCTGGGGCCGCCGTCGGTCGGCGGCCCCAGACTTGCCATTGGTGCGTCGGTCTCGTGCCATCAGAACGGTTCCTCACCGGAGTCGTCGTCGGATTCGCTGCTCCCGCCACCGCCGCCACCGCCGCCACCGGCGCCACCGGCGTTGCCGCCACCGGCCGAGCCACCGGCTGAGCCGAAGCCGCTGTCGCCGCCCCGACGCTCGTTGCGGACGACCTTCGCGGTGGCCCAGCGCAGGCTCGGGCCCACTTCGTCGGCGACGATCTCGACGACGCTGCGCTTGTCGCCGTTCTCGGTTTCCCAGCTGCGCTGCTCGAGGCGGCCGGTGACCACGACGCGCGAGCCCTTTCCGATGGACTCGGCGACGTTCTCGGCCATCTCACGCCAGCAGACGACGTTGAAGAAGCTCGTCTGCTCCTCCCACTCCTGGGACTGGCGGTTCTGCCACCGCCGGCTCACGGCGACGCCGAAGCTGGCCTTCGCCGCGCCTCCGGTGGTGTAACGGATCTCTGGATCGCGAGTGAGGTTCCCGACGATCGTGACGGTGCTGTCTGCCATGGTCTTCCTCCCTATGCGTCCGTCACGCTGGCTTCCGCCTCCCGCTCAGGCTCGGGGCCTGCCGGTTCTCGCGCGGGGCGCGCCTGCCGCCCCGGCACCGCGCCGGCCAGCTTGCCGTAGACCTGTTCGGGGATGCGGAGGATCTTGTGACGGAGAACTTCGTCAGCCAGGGAGAGCACCCGGTGCAGCTCTTCCATCGCCACGGGCTCGGCCTTGGCCTGGAGGACCACGTAGTAGCCCTCCCACCGGTGCTTGAGCTCGTAGGCGAACCGCCGCTTCCCCCAGAAGTCGATCGGGCCGGGCTCGGCGCCCTTCGATTCGATCAACTCGGAGTAGCGGGCGACGGCGGACCGGATCGTCTCCTCTTCCAGATCCGCGTCGAAGATGAACATGACCTCGTACGGCCGCAAGGGCTGTACCTCCTTCGGACCGCAGCAGCGCTGCCGGGCGACCGCATGACCGGCCGGTATACGGGCGCGGCTCCGGGCGCAGGATTTGAACAAGTCAGGCTAGCAGTACATCTTCGACGTGATCTATCGAGACGGAGCCTACTGCCGGGGTGTGTCAGTTACACCCGGAAAGTGCGCCCGACGGAAGCTTGCCCCTGAGCGTCTCGAGCGCGTCGGTGAACGGGGCACCCGCCTCGTAGAGCGGGCAGACCGGCTCGGCATCCGGGCACGGCTTCATGTGACGCCGCGACACCGGGGTGCCGTCGGCGGCGTAGAAGCCGATGTCGAGGGGAACCGGCACCGCCGACATCGTGAAGCCGGTCACGGTGGGCCCATCGAAGACGAACAGCATGCCGTCGTAGGGGCCGAGCCCGCGACGTTGCCGGAGCCCCTGCACGCGCTCGGCCAGGTCGTCGGCAACCACGACCCGCAGGCACCGCCCGCCCACTGCCACCTGCGTCGCGGTGAGACCGACGAAGGGCGCGGACGCGGGTTTCGCTCCGATGACGAGCGACGACGACGACACCGGCGTGCTCGAACCGTCGCCATCGTCACGCGCGAACAGCACCACGGCGACAGCGATGCCGACCACGCCCGCGAACAGCAGCCCGATGGCTACGGCTCGGGTACGCGTCACGCTCGACGCGTCACGCGGAGGCGGTCTCGGTGGAGCTCGAGGTGTCGTTGATGCGCAGCGTCTCGGCGACGTCGTCGGCCGCGTGATAGGTCTCGTCGCTCGACGGGAAGCTCCCCACGCGCACGTCGTTGGCGAACCGCGCGACTGCTTCGACGGCGTCGTTGTGCAGGTTGGCGTAGCGCCGCACGAACTTCGGGCGCAGGTAGTCCTGGAGGCCGAGCAGGTCGTGATACACGAGCACCTGGCCGTCGCAGTGACGACCAGCACCGATTCCGATCGTTGGTACCGGGATCGAATCGGTGACCAACCGCGCAACCGCGTCGGGAACGCACTCGAGCACCACCGCGAAGCAACCGGCCTCGGCGAGCGCGACCGCGTCGTCGACGATCTCGCGCGCGGCGTCGAGCGTCTTGCCCTGCACGCGGAAGCCGCCGAACGCATGGATGGATTGCGGCGTGAGGCCGACGTGGCCCATCACCGGGATCTCGGTGTCGAGGATGGCGCGCACGGAGTCGAGCCGCTTGCGCCCGCCTTCGAGCTTCACGGCACCCGCGCCCGCGCGCACGAGCGCCGCCGCGTTGCAGACGGTCTCCTTGCGCGACACGTGGTAGCTCATCCACGGAAGGTCGCCGACCACGAGGGCCTCGGGCTTCGTGCGCGCGACGGCACCGACATGGTGTGCCATGTCCTCGGTGGTGACGTGCAGCGTGTTGTCGTAGCCGAGCACCACCATCGCGAGCGTGTCGCCCACGAGGATGATGTCGACCCCCGCTTCGTCGACCACGCGCGCGGACGGCGCGTCGTACGCGGTGACCATCACGAGCGGCGTGCCGGAGCCCTTGCGGGCGGCAACGTCGGGCGCGCTGGTCGGACGAGATCCGGCCATCTCGGCACCTCCACCGTCCAGGGCACCCACGGCTCCCGGCGGCAGACGCAGAGTAGCCCCGCGGCGGCCCGGGGAGCACACGGACGAAGCAGCCACCCGTACCGTGACGGAACGGGAGCCCGTCGACTGGCGAAGTGCTAGCCCGTCGGGGCCCTGCCACCGACGACACACGGCGCGGGCTCGTCGAATCACCTCGGTGTTTCGGTTGTCGTCAAAACCTGTTGACAAGCCGGAACCGTCAAAGTATGCTGACGACGTGGATCAGAAGCAGGTGGCGTCGCTCGGCCGAGAGGCCACGAACGCCGATCCGGCCGTGGGGCTGCAGGCCGCTGCTGCACTGCGGCGGCTGGCGGAGCAACTCGAGCTCGAGCACGTGCGGCGCGCCCGTACGCTCGGGTGGTCGTGGCGTGAGATCGCTCTCCGCTTGAACCTCACCAAGCAGGCCGTGCATCACAAATACGCCGCACTCGTCGACGGGGGGTCCTGATGTTCGAACGCTTCACTCCCGAGGCGCGCGCCGCCATCCAGTCGACGACCGGATACGCCATTGGGCTCGGACACAACTACATCGGTACCGAACACCTCTTGCTCGCGCTGATTGGCGCCGAGGAGGCCGCCGACGGCGGGCCACTGACCGAGCGAGGGGTGACGCGCGACGCGACCGAACGCGAGATTCGATCTCAGCTGGCCGTGCACCTCAACGACGCTGACGCCCTGCGTGCGGTCGGCGTCGACCCCCAAGCACTTCATGATCGCGCGGAGCAACTCGGCGTCGACGTGCACATCGGCGGGCTGACACCCTACGAGCCGGACCCGTCGGTGCCCGACGAGCTACGACGGGTCACGCAGCGCGCGAGGACCATCCTGCACCGGGCCGAGGACGCGGCTGTCGTCAAGGTCACCTGCGACGACCTGCTCGCCACGATGCTCGACGAGGACGGGGGACTCGGCGTGGTCGTGCTCGAGGAGCTCGGAGTGCGGCTCGCCGATCTGCGCGCCGAGCTCGCGAGCTGACTAACTCCGAGCCGCGCGGCGCCGGTTCGACGCGCCCTCGGCCTCGTCGTTGTAGCGGCGGCCGTGGAGCTCGCGGCGCGAGAGGTGGTTCCAGCAGCAGTCGAGGCAGACCTCGACTACATAGCGGGCGAACTCGTCGTGCATGGTGCCGAGCTTTTCGAGCTCACCGTCGTAGGAGATGCACCGGCCGTTGGCCTGGCCGAGCTTTTCGCCGTAGACGTAGGACACGTACCGCACGTTGCCCTCGCCGCACACAGGGCAGTCGTACGGCGCTATTTCGCCGATGTTGCGGCCCGCACGCAGGAGCTCGGGGTGCGCGTCGCAGACGTCGAGGCGGGTGACGGCACCACGTTGCAGATCACGGAGCACGGCCCGTCGGGCCAGCGCGTAGTCGGTGTGCCGGCGCACGGCGGGCAGTGTACCGGTGCCACAACAGTGCTCGAACCCCCGGGTGTTCCTGATCCGACACCCGCGATAGACTTGCCTCGATATATCGAATCGATATATCGAATCACGGTGCATCGGAGTTGACCCGTGCTCGACCTCGCCATCCTCGGACTTCTGAAGGAACAGCCGCTCCACGGCTACGAGCTGCGCAAGCGGCTCGGGGAGAGCCTCGGCTCGATGTGGGGTATCTCGTACGGCTCGCTGTACCCGGCACTGCGCCGGCTCGAGCGCGAAGGCGCCATCGAGATCGTCGAACCGGGGTTGACGGCCACCCCGATCCCCGCCACCGGCTCGCTCGACGGCGACCGCGCGGCCGCGCGACAGCGGCACACCGGCAAGACCAGCCGTCGCACGCGCAAGGCGTACCGAATCATCGAACGCGGCAACGCGCGCCTCGACGAGCTCCTGCTCGCCGACGACGCGTCCGACGACGACCGCACCTTCGCGTTGAAGCTAGTGTTCTGCGGCCATCTCGAGCCCGTGGCGCGTGTTGCGCTGCTCGAGCGCCGCCGTGCCGAGCTCACCAGCCACCTCGCGCGCTCACGGCGATCGGGTTCCGCCCGAGGCGACCGCTACTCACGTTCTCTCTTCGAGCACCGGGCACAGTCCACCCAACGAGATCTGGAATGGATCGAGGCGCTCATCGCGGCTGAACTACGCGACGGCGCCGCCGACAACACCCGCGCGGCCAATGGCCGAACAAGAGGAGACACCGGATCATGAGTGGTCGAGTCCGTGTCGCGATCGCCGGCGTCGGGAACTGCGCGAGCAGCCTGGTGCAAGGGGTCGACTATTACCGCAACGCCAACCCCGCCGACGACGTACCCGGCCTGATGCACGTCGTGCTCGGCGGCTACCACGTGGGCGACGTGGAGTTCGTCGCAGCCTTCGACGTCGACGCCGAGAAGGTCGGCCTCGACCTCGCCAAGGCGATCTACGCGGGCCAGAACAACACCATCAAGTTCGCTCACGTCGGCACACTCGGCATCGAGGTACACCGCGCCCCCACGCTCGACGGCCTCGGTCAGTACTACCGCGAGGTCATCGAGGAATCGCCGGCGGCGGCGGTCGACGTCGCGCAGGTGCTGCGCGACACGCGCGCCGACGTCCTCGTGAGCTACCTGCCGGTCGGCTCCGAAGAGGCCCAGCGCTACTACGCGCAAGCATGCCTCGACGCCGGCGTCGGATTCGTCAATGCGATCCCGGTGTTCATCGTGAGCGATCCCGAGTGGGCGCAGCGCTTCACCGACGCCGGAGTCCCCATCGTCGGCGACGACATCAAGAGCCAGGTTGGTGCCACCATCACGCACCGCGTTCTGGCTCGTCTGATGGAGGACCGCGGCATGTCGATCGACCGCACGTACCAGCTCAACTTCGGCGGCAACATGGACTTCAAGAACATGCTCGAGCGCACGCGGCTCGAGTCGAAGAAGAAGTCGAAGACGCAATCGGTCACGAGCCAGATCGAGCAGGGCATCGAGTCTGACAACGTACACATCGGGCCGTCGGACCATGTGCCGTGGCTCGACGACCGCAAGTGGGCCTACATCCGTCTCGAAGGCCGCAACTTCGGCGACGTGCCGCTCAACATCGAACTGAAGCTGGAAGTGTGGGACTCGCCGAACTCGGCGGGAGTGATCATCGACGCCGTGCGCTGCTGCAAGGTGGCGCTCGACCGCGGCATCGGCGGCCCGCTCGCGGGCCCGTCGGCGTACTTCATGAAGTCGCCTGCGGTGCAATACCACGACGAAGAGGCGCGAGAGATGGTCGAAGCCTTTATCCGCGGCGAGGGTTAGCGGTGGCCGACCTGCTGTACGGACCCGACGGTCCCGCCGAGCGCGAGGTTCACCTCGTCGGCCACGTCGAGGGCAAGCGCGTCCTCGACCTCGGGTGTGGCGACGGCAGCGCCGCAATCACGCTCGCGCAGCAGGGCGCGGTGGTCATCGCGGTCGACTCGAACGAGGCGCGCCTCGCACAAGCTCGCCGCCGCGCCGAACAGGCAGAGGTGCGCGTCGAGTTCCGCGCCGAGGATCTCGCCGATCTTGCGTTTCTACGCGCTGATTCCGTCGATGTCGTGTTCAGCGCGTTCGCCGTCGACACCGTCGACGATACGGCGCGCGTGTTCCGCCAGGTGCAACGCGTGCTGAAGCCCAACGCACACTTCGTGTTCTCGCACGCGCATCCGTTCTCGCTGTGTCTCGCCGAGGGCAGAGTCACTCGCTCGTATCTCGACACCATGCCGGTCACGGTAACGCGTTGGGGTGAATCCGTGACGGTGTACCCGCGCAGCCTGAGCGAGACGTTCACCGATCTCGCGCGCGCCGGGTTCCGGATCGAGACCCTGCTCGAGCCGACACCTGCCGGATACCGTCCTCTCACCGAGCGGGCTCCGGCGGAGGCCGCGGTACCGACGACGGTCGTGTGGCGCGCCCGCAAAGAAGGCACCTGATCATTGGCTGAGCGACTCACGGGAAGCGTGGTCGTCGCGTACCCGTGGCAGGAGCGCGCAGACCTACTCGACCAACTCCGTTCGGTTGTGCCCGGCGTCGAAGTTCTCGCGCTGCCCTACGTCGGCCCGAAGTTCGGGCGGCACGTGCGCGATGCGGAGCGCCTCGACGAGCTCACCGACGAGCGCCGCGGGGTGTGGGCGAACGCAGAGGTCGTGATGGCACTCGACCTCCCGAAGGGGATCGACGAGCTTGCGCCGAACCTACGCTGGGTGCAGGCGATCGGTGCAGGGATCGACCATCTGCGGGAGACCGGCCTCGCCGACCACGTGGTGCTCACGAACGCGGTCGGTGTCGCCGCCGTGCCGATTGCCGAGTTCGTCATTGCGCGCCTGTTGGGGGTGTGGAAGCGCTTCGCCGATCTCGACGAGCTCCAGCGCGCGCACAAGTGGCGGGCAACTTTCGGCCGCGTGTTCGACGCGTCGACGGTCGGTCTCGTCGGGCTCGGGGCTATCGGGGGCGCGGTCGCGGTGCGTGCGCGTGCGCTCGGCGCGCGCACGATCGGCATCCGGCGCAGCTACCGGCCGGGAGACGTGTCGCCCCTGTGCGACGAGCTGTTCGGCACCGACGATCTCCACGACGTCCTCGCGCGCTGCGACGCAGTGGTGCTCAGCGCGCCGGCCACGCCCGACACCGAGAACATGTTCGATGCCGCCGCGTTCGCGGCGATGCAGCCGGGCACGGTGTTCTGCAACGTCGCGCGCGGCTCTCTCGTCGACGAAGCCGCGCTGATCGACGCACTGGAGCGCGGCCATCTCGGCGCGGCGATCATCGACGTCGCGCGCGCCGAGCCGCTCCCGGCCGACGATCCGCTCTGGGATGCGCCGAACATCT
This sequence comes from Acidimicrobiia bacterium, assembly GCA_040880805.1. Lineage (NCBI taxonomy): Bacteria > Bacillati > Actinomycetota > Acidimicrobiia > Acidimicrobiia bacterium. Next base: position 15,497 of record JBBDHW010000020.1, read on the forward strand.
ACATCTCACCGCACTCCTCGGCATCACAGGATCGTTACCTCGAAACTCTCTTCGATCTCTTCGCCGACAACCTCGGCCGGTACGCGCGCGGCGAGGACCTCCGAAACATCGTCGACCTGTCGGTCGGCTACTAGGGCCCGGTGATCGTCGACACGCACACACACGTCATCGGGCTCGACGAAGCGCGCTATCCCCTGCGGCCGTCGGGCGTGGGCTCCCAGTGGTTCCGCGACGCTCCGTGCACCGCGGAAGAGCTCGCCACGCTCACCGCCGAAGCAGGCGTGGACGCGGCGGTCCTGGTGCAGGCATTCGGCGCGTACACCTTCGACAACTCGTACGTCGTCGACGCTGCAGCAGCGCGTCCGGACCGCTTCGTGAGCATCGCGATCGTCGACCCCGAAGATCCGCTCTCACCGGCGCGGCTGCAAGAGCTGGCGCGGGAGCCTCGGTTCACCGGCGTCCGTCTGTTCTCGATCAGCGCGCTCGAACGCCCGCAGCCCACGTGGCTCGACGATCCGGTGACGTTCGCGGTGTGGGAGGCGTGCGCCGACCTCGGCTTGCGGGTCGTGGTCGCGTGCCTGCCCGAGCACCTTCCCCGCCTCGAGCGTGTGCTGCGGCACTTCCCGGAGCAGCCAGTGGTGCTGGACCATTGCGGCTTCGTGGCGCTCGACGGCGGTCCGCCCTACCCGGAGGCAGGCGAGCTGTTCCGCCTCTCCCCGCACGCCAACCTGCACTGCAAGATCACCTCGCATCTCCTCGAAGCTGCGGAGCAGTACGGCGGAGCCAGCGGGATCGTCGACCGGCTGGTCGCGGAGTTCGGCACCGAACGCCTCGTGTGGGGTTCGGACTTTCCTCAAACTCATGACCGTCCGTACACGGACCTCGTCGCCCTCGCTCGACGTGCATGCGCCAACCTGTCGGAACGCGACCGCGACCTCGTGTTGGGGGGCACCGCGCTGCACCTCTGGCCGGAGCTGTCGCGATGACCGCGTCCGGCTTGTTCGGTGTGTCGGGAGGCTAGGGCGCGTACGCGCCTGCGAACTTCACCAGCGCGCGTGCGTCGTGGTAGCTCGACTGCCAGTCGTGCGCTTTGCGCCGGAACAGGACCGTTCCGTCGGCGGCGACCGTGTCGAACCACACACCGTCGGACGGGTCGGCGAAGTGCGCGTGCACGAACTCGGCGGTCTTCAGGAGCGCGACGTCGTAGCCGCCGTCGGGACAACGCACTGAGGCGTCGGTGAGGGCCGCGATCATCTCGGCCTGCCCCCACCACTGCTTCTCCTCGTTGGTGGCCGGGCCGATGACCGGTCCGCTCGTGTAGAGACCGCCCCGCTCGTGGTCGAAGCCGAAGCGCAGCGCGTGGTCGACGATCACGAAGAAGTAGTCCCACGAGGGTTCGCGACCGAGCACCTGCTCGGCGCGGATCGAAAGCCAGGCGTGCTCCACCGCGTGGCCGTAGGAGTGCATGAGCGCGTCGGGATCGTCGACGAACGACCAGTCGTTTTCCCGGAAGCCGACCCACTGGGATGGGTCGTCGGTGAGGAACCGAGTCCGCATGATGTCGACCGACTCGCCCAGCGACACGAGTACGCGGGGGTCGCCGGTGAGATCGCCGAGCTCGGCGAGCGCCTCCATCACATGGAGGTTGACGTTGGCGCTCTTCACCCCGATCCGATCGACCATCGGCCGTTCGTCGGCGTCGACCGGCTGCCAGTCGCGTGAGAGGTTCTCCGTCCAGCCGCCGAACGTCTGGTCGCGAAAGCGTGACTCGATCAGATCGAAGGTCTCGTTGGCATAGCCGAGAGCACCGACATCACCGGTCGCGCGCACGTACTCGACGAGGGCCAGCAGCATCGCCACCTGCCCGCAGAGGCTCTTCCGTTCGTCGCGGGGCCCTCCGTCGCGAGCGGTCTCCGATCGCCAGCCGCCGTACTCCGCGTCCCAGAAGTGCTCCACGAGGAATTCGTAGCCGTTTCGCGCCGCATCGAGATCTGCACCCGACGGATCCGTCCAGCCGGCGAGCTGGGCGTGCGAGAACACCCACACGAGGCGCGCGTGCGACATCACGTGCTTGGTCGCGCACCGGCGCGCCCGCCAACGGTGGAACCGCGCCCACCGGACCGCTCCGTAGTCGCGGAGCCGGTAGCCGCCGTAGCGCGGGTCGATGCCGGTGCGCCGCCAGTAGGGAAGCATGCCGTCGCGCACCCACGGCCTGCACTTCGACGCGTACGACTCCAGCTCGGAGCGCGTCACCTCTTGATGCCGCGCGCGCGGGCCCATTCTGCGAGGCGCTCGTAGGCGTCGGTCTCGTCGATCGGTCCCTCGTCGAGCCGTACCTCCAGCAGGAAGTCGAGCGCCTCGCCCACGAGGCGTCCCGGCTCGATGCCGAGGATGTCCATGACCTGCCGGCCGTCGAGCGGCGGGCGGATCGAATCGAGCTCCTCCTGTTCACGGAGCTCGGCGATCCGCGCCTCGAGCTCGTCCATGCGCCGAGCGAGCGCGCGCGCCCGGTTCTTGTTGCGCGTTGTGCAGTCGCACCGTTGGAGGTGGTTGAGCTCGTCGAGCAGGTCACCGGCGTCGCGCACGTAGCGACGCACCGCCTTGTCGGTCCACCCCATCGCGTAGGTGTGGATACGAAGGTGCAGGTAGACGAGCTTGGCGACGTCCTCGACGATGTCGTTGGAATACTTCAGCGCGCGCAGGCGTTCCTCCGTCATGCGCGCGCCCACGACCTCATGATGGTGGAAGCTGACCACTCCGCCCGCAAACGACCGCGTCTTCGGCTTGCCGACGTCGTGGAACAGCGCCGCGAGGCGGACCCGCAACTCGGGCCGCGTGTTCCGCACCACCGCGATCGTGTGCGCGAGCACGTCCTTGTGCGTGTGCACCGGATCCTGTTCGAGTCGCATCGACCGAAGCTCGGGCAGGAACTCGTCGGACAGTCCGGTCTCGACGAGGAACCACAGGCCGGCGCTCGGGTCGTCGACGAGCAGCAGCTTCGACAGCTCGTCGCGGATGCGCTCGGCGCTCACGATCTCGAGGCGCCGCCGCAGCGCTTCCACGGCGCGCACCAACTCGGGATCCGGCACGAGCTCGAGACCCGCGATGAACCGCGCCGCTCGCAACATCCGCAGCGGGTCGTCGAGGAAGGAGATCTCGGGTTCGAGCGGCGTGCGGAGCCGACGCGCGGCGAGATCGGCGACGCCCCCGTAGGGGTCGACCAGTTCGGGTTCGGGCAGGCGGATGGCCATCGCGTTCACGGTGAAGTCGCGGCGCGCGAGGTCGGTCTCGACGTCGTCGGCGTAGGCGACCTCGGGCTTGCGGCTCTCGGGCCGGTAGACCTCGGCGCGGAAGGTGGTGATCTCCATGCGGACGCCTTCGCGCACGCAGCCGACCGTGCCGAAACGCCGGCCCTGGAGCCACACGTGCTCGGCCCAACCACTCACGAGCGCCTCGACCGCTTCGGGGCGCGCGCTCGTGGCCAGGTCGACGTCGACGTGGACGAGATCGAGGAGCGCGTCGCGCACGCTGCCGCCGACGAGGAGGCACTCGTGACCCGCGTCGACCAGCCGGCGCGCGAGCTGCTGCACCGGCGATTCCGGTGCGAGCAGCGGCTGGAGGCGCGCGGGAACGGTGGTCATCGGAGCCATTCTCGTCGGTCGGCCGCGCACGCGCCGCGCACTTGTGACCCGCCTGTCCACGGGGCACGGCGATCCCTCCGCTACCGTCGGCGTCGTGGGGATGCCGTGCTCGCGGGTGGGTTGTGGTGGGTACGCGGTTGCGTTGTTCTGCTTCGACGGACGCGCCGCCCTCGTGTGGCTCGACCCGCTCGACCCCGATCGGGGAACCGGCGCCGGCGTGCTCTGCGCCCGCCACGCCGACGCCCTCACGCCCCCTCGGGGCTGGCACCTCCAGGACCGCCGAACACCCTCACCGCGCCTCTGGGACGATCGCCCACCGATGGTCATCCCGGCCGCGCCACCGACTTCGAACATGCGCTCACCCGCAGTTGCTCGGACCTTTCCCCCGCCGACCGACCCGTTGCCGTTCGACGACGAGCCGGCTCACCATTCAGGCACGGAGACGCGTCCGGTCGTCAACGTCGACGACTTGCTCGACGCGCACACACCATTGCTCGCACGCGCGTTCACGGCTGCCGGCTCCGTGCCCGAACGGGGAGTCGAGGTCTAACTCGCGCGCACGCGCTGCGGCAGCGGCGCACCCGGTTCGTGGTGTGCCTGCGGCGCCGGCTCGGTGCCTGAACGGAGAACGGGCTGCGGGGCCCCATCCTCGGGCGCGGGCGCACCGCCACGTTCGAAGTCGGCACGGTCGAGCTCGAACCGCATCTCGCTCGGTTCGTCGGCATGCGCGAGCGCGTCCGCACGCGCCACGAGCCCACCTTGGTACAGATGCACGAGACTCTGGTCGAACGTCTGCATTCCGTACAGATCACCGTCGGCCATCTCGCGCGCGAGCTCTGTGAGCCGATCGGGCTGCGCGATCCGTTCGGCCACGCGGGAGTTCACGACGAGCACCTCTACCGCGGGGACGCGCCCACGCCCGCCCGCGCGCGGCAGCAGCCGCTGCGACACGATCCCGCGCAACGCAAACGCGAGGGAAGCGCGCGCCTGGCGCTGCAGGTGAGGCTGGACCATGTCGATCAGTCGTTCGATGGTCTCGACCGCGCCGACCGTCGAAAGGCTCGACAGCACAAGGTGACCCGTCTCCGCGGCCTGCAGCGCTGCCCATGCCGACGCCGAGTCGCGAATCTGGCTCACCATGATCACGTCGGGGTCCTGCCGGAGCGCATGCACAAGGGCCGAGTGCGCGCTCGGCGTATCGGTCCCCACTTCGCGCTGATCGACCACCGCGTGCTTGTCCGCGTGCAATACCTCGACCGGATCTTCGATCGTGACGATGTGACACTCACGTGTGCTGTTCACGTGGTCGACCATGGCGGCGAGCGTCGCGGTCTTCCCCGAACCGGCGAGACCCGACACGAGCACCAGACCGTGAGGTTGGTCGGCAAGTGCGGCGACCGAGGCGGGCAGCGACAACGCCTCGAATCCCGGGATGCCGGGCAGCACGCGGCGCAGCACGAGGCCGACCCAACCGCGCTGGCGGAACGCGCTCACGCGGAAGCGCCCGAGCCCGGTGATGTCATACATGAAGTCGGCCTCGCTGGTGGTACGGAACTCCGCCGCACGCGCGTCGGGCATGATCGCGGCGGCGCACTCTTCGGCGTCGGTCGGTTCGACGGTGTCGAAGGGTGCCTCGCGCAGGCGACCGTCGACGCGCAGGCGCGGACGTGCACCCACTTTGACGTGCACGTCGGAGGCGCCCTGCTCGACGGCGAAGCGCAACAGTCGGTCGAGATCCAGCATGTGACCGCGGTATCGACCGGTCGACGCGGCCCCTGAAGGGGGGCCTCCGGTTACCCTGGCATGTGCCCGCGAGACAGCAGACCCTGCGCTTCGGGGACGCCTGGGCCCGGCTCGGTCCCTGGCGCGGCGGCGGTCGTGTCGCCCATCTGGTGGTAGCACCCGACGCGCCGCTGAGCGGGGAGGCGGTCCTCGCCTGCCTGAAGCGGGCACGGGCGGCCGGATACGAGGAGGTGCTCACGAGCGCGATAGGACCGGCCGAAGAAGAGCGGTTCGTGGAAGCGCGTTTCACCGTGCGCGAGCGCTTGCATCTCCTGACCCACGAGATCGATGAAGAGCCCCGACTGCCGGCTCGCCGTTCGGGCACGGAGCCGGCGCGGCCGGTGACCAGGGCCACGCGCCGCGACCGCGCGGCCGTGCTCGCGCTCGACGACGTCGCGTTCGACACGTTCTGGCGTCTCGCCGCGCTCGGTCTGCGCGACGCGCTCGACGCCACACCGGTACACCAGTTCCGCGCGACACGCTCCGAGGAGACGCTCACCGGCTACGCGATCACCGGACGCGCGGGCAGCCAGGGCTACCTCCAGCGCGTTGCCGTTCACCCCGACGCGCAACGCCAAGGGTGGGGAACCGCGTTGGTCGCCGACGCGATGCACTGGCTCTGGCGTCACGGTGCTGTGCGCGCCTTCGTGAACACACAGCTCGAGAACGACGCCGCGCTCTCGCTGTACGAGTCGTTTGGCTTCAGCGTGCTCCCCGCCGGCCTCGCGGTGTTGGGACGTTCACTGTGAAGGCCAAGCTCGGGATCGCCGCGCTCACCGCCGCGCTCGTGGTCGGAAGCGCCGCGTTCGTCAGACCGGTGCACGCGCAGACCAGCGGCACGCCACCGTCGCTCACGCTCACGGGTCAGGATCCGTGGACTCCCGCCGGCGGCACGTTCACGATGCACCTCCAGACGAACGCCGTACCCGAAGGTCTGCGGCTCACGCTCACGGTGCACGACCGGTTGTTGTCGCGCAGCGCGTTCGACGCGACGATCACCGGCGACAACCCACCCCTGGGGCAGACGCTCACGCTGCTGCGGCTTCCACTCGACGACTATCTCGCGGACGCGAGCGGGGTGCGGGTCGTACCCGTCGACCTCAACCGGCTCAACGTCCGGCGATCGGGGAACGGCATCTACCCGATCGAGGTGCAACTCCGCGACAGCGACGATCACACGCTCGCCGGGTTCGTCACGCACGTCGTCGTCGCCGACCTCTCGGGAGCGGCACCGAAGCCCCTCGGCGTCGCGTGGGTGTGGCCGCTCGTCGCCGACCCCGCGCTCGGGTTCGACGGTAGCCCCGATCCCGCCGTCGTCGAGCAGCTCGGGGTCACCGGCCGGCTCGGCCGACAGGCCACGTTGATCGGGGCGGACGCCGACGTTCCCCTCACGCTCGCACCGAGCCCCGAGACCCTCGACGCATGGTCGACGCTCGCGCAGGACGACGTCGGTCTCGCGGCGGGGGTGGCCGCGTTGACCTCCGCGGTGCCGCACCACCAGGTGCTCGCGGGCCCGTTCGTGCCACTCGACCTGCCGTCGATCTTCGACGGTGGACTCGGGGCAACGCTCGCCAACGAGCTCGACCGCGGCGGCGACGCGCTCCAGACCTTCTTCAGCTCCCACTTCGACCCGAGCACCGCGATGCCCGGTCCACTCGACACCACATCGCTCGATGCGCTCCGGAACGCGGCGAGGAGGCCGCGGCTCGTGGTCGACGGCGGCGCGCTCGAGCCGTACGACGGGCGGTTCACACCCTCCCGCCCCGCGCTCGTGGCTCGCGCGCCGGGCAACGCGGCCGACGCAGTGACCGTCGTCGCGACCGATCCCGGTCTCCAGCGCTTCCTCCAAGGTGACGAGGCTCCCGCGCTCCGCGCTGCACACCTCCTGGCCGCCCTGGCGGTGATCGCGGGCGAGCAGCCGAGCCTCGCTCGCGGGGTGGCCTTCGCCAACCCGAACACCTGGGACGCGTCCGACGAGTTCGTGAACGCGGTGCTCACCGGGTTGCGCCAGAACCCGCTCCTGCGGCCCGTCACCGTCGATACCCTCCTCGCCGAGACCCCGACCGCGACGGTCGACGACGAGCCCGACGGCAACCCCGTGGTCCGCGTGCTCGCACCCGTGAGGGTGCGAAAGCCGCCGGTGACCGCGAGCCAGTACTACGACGCGCTCCAAGACCGCCAGGGGATCGCCGCTCTCTTCGGCGAATCGGACACGCGCGTCGCGCGCGCCGACCGGATGCTGCTCTCCTCGCTCTCGGCGAACTTGGAGAAGCCCGCGGGCCGTCGCCGGGCGCGCGACCGGCTACATGCCATCGGACAATCGGGCCGCGACTTCCTGTCGCTCATTCGGATACCACCGGGGCAGTCGACGGTCACCCTCACCGCGAGCAAAGCGCAGATCCCGCTCACCTTCCGCAACGACGCCGACCGTGAGGTTCCGATCCATCTTTCCCTCGCGAGCGACAAGCTGCTGTTCCCCGACGGCGCCGACCGCGACATCAGCCTCCAGCCCGGAAAGAACCAGACCGTCAGGATCGCAGTCGAGACGCGGAGCTCGGGCACCTTCCCACTGGTGATGACCGTGACCACCGCGGGCGGGCTGCCCATCCAGACCTCCGAGGTCACAGTTCGGTCCTCGTTCGTGAGCGGCGTCGGCGTGTTCCTCACCGTGGGCGCGGTGGTGTTCCTCGCACTCTGGTGGGGTTGGGACATCCGCCGTCGACGACGTCGCCGCCAGACGGCGTGAACGACGACCCGCGGGTCGACGAACCCCTGCTCGACGACCCGCAGCTCGACGCTCCCCAATTCGAGTCGCCACAGTTCGACGCTCCCGGCTTCGACACGCGGCGCTTCGCGACCGCGGGCGACAGCGACACCTCGCGCGTCCTGCGCTCGAGCGCGGTGGTCGGGCTGGGCACCGCGCTCTCACGCCTCACGGGGTTCGTGCGCATCGCGGCGATGGCGTACGCGCTGGGCGTCACCGCGCTCGCCGGGACGTACAGCTACGCGAACGAAACGCCCAACATCGTTTACGAGCTGCTCCTCGGAGGCGTGCTCACTGCCACGCTCGTGCCGCTCTTCGTGCGCCATTTCGAGTCGCGCGACGACGACGCTGCCGCTGCGGTGTTCACGGTCTCGATCCTCGTGCTCCTCGCGATCACCGTCATCGGTGTACTGCTCGCGCCCTGGATCGTCGACCTCTATACCTTGCGGGTAAACGGCCCGAATCGCGCGCAGCAACAGGAGCTCGCCACCGAACTCCTGCGTCTGTTCATGCCACAAATGCTCTTCTACGGGATCGCGACGCTCGCCACCGCGATGCTCAACGCGAAGCGGCGATTCGCGGCAGCGGCTTTTGCCCCCGCGCTCAACAACATCGTCGTCATCGCGGTGTTCCTCGCACTACCGCGTGTCGTCAGCGGGTCGCTGTCCGTCCACGGCGTGCTCGACGACGACGCTCTCGTGCTGCTCATGGGCCTCGGCACGACGGCAGGGATCGTCGTGATGGCGCTTGCACTGCTCCCTGCGCTGCACCGCGCGCACGTGCACCTGCGCTACCTGCCTGCCTTCCGGCATCCGGCCGTCGTCACACTCGTTCGCGTGTCGGGATGGACCGTCGGGTACGTGATCGCGAACCAGATCGCGCTCCTCGTTGTCACGATCCTCGGGAACGGCACCGCAGGTGGCCCGTTCGTCTACATCAGCGCGTACGCGTTCTTCCAACTCCCCCACGGTCTCCTGGCAGTATCACTCGCGACGACGTTCGCGCCGGAGCTCGCGAGCGTGGCCGCGCGCGGCGACCTCGACGCATTGCGCGCGCAGCTGTCGCGCGGCCTGCGGCTCACTGCACTGGTAATCGCGCCTGCGGTCGCGATGTACCTCGGCCTTGCGCGACCAATCGTCGTCGCGCTCCTGCAGCGCGGCGCGTTCACCGGCGGCGACGCGGTGCAGGTTGCCGACACACTCGCCGCGTTCGCGGTGGGGCTCTTGCCGTTCTCCCTCTATCTCTTCGCGCTGCGTGCGTTCACCTCGCGCCTCGACACGCGCACTCCCTTCTTGATCAACTGCGCCGAGAACGCGGTAAACGTCGCGTTGGCGTTCCCGCTCTACGCGTGGCTCGGTATCCCGGGCTTGGCCTTGGCGTTCTCTCTCGCGTACTTCGTCGGCGCGGGCATCGTGCTGGGCGTGCTTCACCGCGACCTCCATGGAATCGACGGACGCCGCCTCGCGTCCACGGGCGTGCGGGTGGTGGTCGCGGCACTCGCGGTCGCGGGCGTCACGTGGGCGATCGCCCACGGGATCGGCTCGTCCACGACCGGCGAGGCGATCCTGGCCACCGTGGCCGGAGCTGTCGCCGGTACCGCTCTGTACCTCGGCCTCTGCCGGGTGCTGAAGGTCGAGGAGCTCAAAGTGCTCGCGGCGCTGACCCCCCGACGCGCCCGCGCCGGCGCGCGCGTGTAACGATCGCGCCATGGGTATTCGCGTGGTCACCGACAGCGCCTGCGACCTGCCGTCGCCACTCGTGGAGGCGCTCGGAATCGAGGTCGTCCCGCTCACGATCCGCTTCGGCGACGAGGAGTTCGTCGACCAGGTCGAGCTGAGCGCGGCCGACTTCTGGGACCGCGTCGAACACTTCGACGGGTTACCCGAGACGGCTGCTCCCTCGCCCGGCGCGTTCGAGCAGCACTACCGCCACCTCATGGAACGGGGTGCCACCGGCATCGTGTGCATCAACCTCTCGTCGCACCTCTCGGGCACCATGCAGTCGGCCCAGGTTGCCGCGGCCGCGGTCGGCGCCGAGTGTCCGGTGCAGGTGATCGACTCGCAGAGCGCGTCGATGGGGCAGGGCAACTTGTGCCTCACCGCTGCTCGCCGCGCGGCCGACGGCGATTCGCTGGAATCGATCGTCGCGGAGGTAGTCGATCGTCGCGACCGCACCAGGCTGTACGCGACGCTCGATACGCTCGAGCACATCCGCAAGAGCGGTCGGATCGGAAACGCGCGCGCGCTGCTCGGCTCGATGTTGTCGATCAAGCCCGTCATCGAGATCCGCGAGGGCATTGTGGAGGAGGTCCAGAAGGTGCGCACGCGCTCGAAGGCGCTCCGCGCGCTCGCAGCCAAAGCCGGCGAGGGCAAGATCGAGCACCTTGCCGTCCTCCACGGCAACGCGCCGGACCTCGAGGAGTTTCTCGACCTCCTCGATCCGATCTTCCCGCGTGACGAGATCATCACCGGCGTCGTCGGTCCGGTGATCGGCACGCATGCCGGCCCGCGAGTGATCGGCGTGAGCTTCCAGGTGGTGCTCTGACCACTCCGGGGCGAGTGCTCGGTGGGCGCTACCACCTCGTCGAGCCGCTCGCGCGCGGCGGCATGGCAGCGGTGTGGATCGCAGACGATCCGGTGTTGTCGCGTCGCGTCGCGGTGAAGATCCTGCGCGATGATCTCGCGGCGGACGAGGGCACGCGTGCGCGGTTCCGGCACGAGGCGATCTCGGCGGCGCGCCTCAACCACCCTAATGTCGTCGCCACCTACGACACCGGTGACGACGGCGGCACCGCGTACATCGTGATGGAACTGATCGACGGGCCCACCGTGCGACAACTGCTCCGCGAGCAGGGCCGGCTCCCGATCCGTGAAGCGATCCGCATCGGCGTGCAAGTGGCCGACGCGCTCGAAGCCGCTCACCGCGCCGGGATCGTGCACCGTGACGTCAAGCCTCCCAATGTGCTGGTGCCGCCGGCCGGGCCTGTGAAGGTTGCGGACTTCGGCATCGCCAAGGCGACGGGCGCCGACGACCTCACGCGCACCGGCACCGTGATGGGCACCGCGCGCTACCTGGCGCCGGAGCAGGTGAACGGGAAGCCGACCGACGCGCGCACCGACGTGTACGGCCTGGGCCTCCTGCTCTACGAGATGCTCTGCGGGCGTCCGCCCTTCGGCGGCGCCACCGACGTGGCCACTGCGATGGCACGGCTCACAATGTCCGCGCCGTCGATCCGAGCGCAACGCTCCAACGTGCCCCAGTCGCTCGACGACGTCGTGCACCGGTGCCTCGCGCGCGATCCCGCGCGGCGCTTTGCCTCGGCCGGCGACGCTCGCGCCGCGCTCGCCGCGGTACGACCCGATCCGAGGCCCGCTCTCCGTTCAGGCACGGAGCCGGCACCACGACCGACTCCCCGCCCGCCGAGGGCGGTACCAACTCCCCGTTCAGGCACGAAGTCGGCCGCGAGGCGACGGAGCGGGGTCACCTGGGTCTGGGTTGTCATCGTGTTCCTCCTCGCGATCGCCATCGCCGTGACCGCGTTCCTCGTGCTGCGCGACGACGAGCGCGGCACGAGCTCGACCTCGCCCGCTCCCCGTTCAGGCACGGAGCCGGCGCCCCGTTCAGCCACGGAGCCGGCTTGGCACGTCGACATCACCGTCACCATCACCGGGGCGAAGCTTGCGTGACGACGATGCCGACCTTGCCGCGCGCGCTTCCCGTGGTGACCGCCGCGCATTGGAGACACTGCTCGACCGGCACGCCGATCGCGTGCACGCGCTGTGCCGACGCGTGCTCGCACACCCCGAGGACGCCCTCGACGCAACGCAGGAAGCGATGATCGCGATCGCCCGGGGCATCACGCGTTTCGACGGACGCTCGGCGTTCACGACCTGGCTGTACCGCGTCGCGACGAACGCCGCTCTCGACGAGCTGCGGCGCAAACGACGCCGGCCGGACCCCGTCGACGTCAGCGCCCTGGATCACGCGGTGCCCGGGCCCGCGCTCGACAGCTCGGTGAGCGACCGGGTCGACGTCGACACCGCCCTCGCCACCATCCCCAGCGAGTTCCGGGTTGCGGTCGTGCTGCGCGACCTGTGCGACCTCGACTACGCGGAGATCGCCGAGGCGCTCGGCATCCCACCGGGCACCGTGCGCTCGCGGATCGCGCGCGGCCGGACGCTGCTTGCCACCGCGCTCGGGAACCCCGAAGCCCCCTCCGGACGTCTGAGTACTGATGGCTGACAACGGCGACGCGCGAGACGAGCGCCTCTCCGGGCTGCTCGAGGTCGAGCCGCTCGACGAGCTCACGCGCCGGCGGCTGGTAACCACCGCGGTGCGCGCGTCCGCGCCGCCAGCGCGTAGTAGTTCTCGTCGTCTGGTCGTCGCCGCCGCGATCGGCGGCGTGGTGATCGCGGCGGGCGTCGGCTATCTCGTGTCGCGCGACAGCGACAGCGCCACACCAACCGCGAGCCGCGAGAACGCAGACACTGCGAGTGGATCCGAGAAGGGAACGTCGACCGCAACGCCGTCATCGGCGCCGGCTTCGCTCACTCCGCAATCCGAGCAGGGCGCGCTCGACGACGCCGCGCCTGCTCCCCGTTCAAGCACTGAGCCGACGCCACGCGATGCGGGCGACTTCGGCGACCTCCGCGTCGTCGCCAACGTCGACCGGCTCCGCACCGCGCTCGCGCGATCTGATCGTGCCGCCGCCTCGCCACGCGAACCACCGTCCGATCGGGTCACGTCGCTCCTGGCACAACTCCGCACACGGTCGTGTGCGAGTGAGCTGCCTGCCGGCACCGTCGTCGCCATCGCCGCCGGGCGCTTCGGCACACGCGATGCGATCGTGGTGCAGACCGAGCTCCCCGACGGCACTCGATCGATCGACGCCATCGTCGCCCACCCGTGCGAGGTCCGCCCGCTCGACTGAGGACTCGCGGGTACGCTCGGGCACCCGAAACGAGCCCGAATCGAACGAGCCCCGATTCGAACGAGCCCCATTCGAACGAGCCCCATTCGAACGAGCAAGGAGCACGGCCGTGGCCGACTGGACAACCGACGCGGTCGACGCGCTCGAGCACGCCGTCGGCCTGGTTCGCGACAAGACCGTCGTCCCCGCCCAGAAGGCGTCTCGTGCCGTCGTCTTCGGGTTCCTCGTCGCATTCTTCGTGCTGGTCGCGGTGTTCATGCTCGCGATAGCGCTATTCCGGGTGCTCGTGATCCTCACCGGCGAGGTCTGGCTCGCGTACCTCATCCTCGGCGGAATCTTCGTGATCGGCGGGATGTTCTGCTGGACACTGCGCACCAGCAAGGCGAAGGACACGAATGCCTGAAACGCACGAACTCGTCATCGTCGGCTCGGGCCCGGCTGGTCTCACCGCGGCGGTCTACGCGGGCCGGGCGAATCTTGCGCCGATCGTGATCGAGGGCATCGGCGCCGGCGGCCAGCTCATGCTCACCACCGACGTCGAGAACTACCCGGGGTTCCCCGACGGCATCCTCGGCCCCGAGCTCATGATGAAGTTCCGCGAGCAGGCAGAACGCTTCGGCGCTGAGTTCGTCACCGCCGATGTCGACCGCGTCGACCTCTCGTCCGCACCGTTCGGCGTGTGGGTCGGCGAGCGCGAGTACCGCTCACGCGCGCTCATCGTCAGCAGCGGCGCGACCGCGCGCATGCTGGGGCTTCCCAACGAGCAACGCCTGTTGGGCCACGGCGTGTCCACGTGCGCGACGTGTGACGGCTTCTTCTTCCGAGAGAAGCCGATCGCGGTCGTGGGTGGCGGCGACTCGGCAATCGAAGAGGCGCTGTTCCTCACGAAGTTCGCCACGAAGGTCACCATCGTCCACCGGCGCGACGAGTTGCGCGCGTCGAAGATCATGCAAGACCGCGCGTTTGCGAACCCGAAGATCGAGTTCGCGTGGAACGCCGTCGTCGACGATGTTCTCGGGGACAGGTCGGTCGAGTCGTTGCGCATGCGCGACACCGTGACCGGCGCGCAGTCGGACCTCGACGTGCAAGGACTCTTTGTCGCGATCGGTCACGATCCCACGACCGCGCTCTTCCGCGGCCAACTCGATCTCGACGACGACGGGTACATCGTCACCGCGGCCGACTCCACGCGCACGTCGGTCAAGGGTGTGTTCGCGTGCGGCGATGTGCAAGACCGCGTCTACCGGCAGGCGATCACCGCGGCCGGAAGCGGCTGCATGGCCGCAATGGAGACGGAACGCTGGCTCGGCGAACACGCCCACGCGGCGCACTGACCCGCTCGCCTCGCGGGAATGTCCGGCAGGGCCGGGCCGTTCCCCTCACCGGACCGGTCGGTAGACTCGACCGACCGAATGAAAGGACCTTCCGTGGCCGAGGACATCGTCATTCTCTCCGATTCGACCTTCGACGAGACCGTCGGCGGCTCCGAGACGCCCGTTCTCGTCGACTTCTGGGCCGAATGGTGCGGACCGTGCAAGATGGTCGCTCCCACGCTCGTGGAGATCGCGGGTGAGCAGCGCGGGAAGCTCACGGTCGCCAAGCTCAACGTCGACGACAACCCCGATATCGCGCGCCGCTACGAGGTCATGAGCATCCCCACGTTGCTCGTCTTCAAGGACGGCCAGCCGGCGAAGCGCATCGTGGGCGCGAAGGGCAAAGGCGCGCTCCTTCAGGACCTCGCCGAGTTCATCGCTTGAGCGATCCGGCCGTGCTCCGGTCGGGCGGCAGCGGTGAGGCGGTCCGGGATCTTCAACGGCGCCTGCTCGCGCTCGGTCACCAGTTGCCACCCGAAGAGCTCGGGAGCTTCGGCCCCGCGACCGAGCGCGAGCTGCGCCGGTTCCAGGAGCGACGCTCGCTGCGGAGCGACGGCATCTGCGGACGTGAGACCTGGACTGCGCTCGTCGAGAGCGGGTTTCAACTCGGCGATCGCATGCTCTACGTCCGGCGCCCGATGCTGCGCGGCGACGACGTCTCGGAACTCCAGCGGCGTCTCAACATGCTCGGCTTCGACGCCGGCAAGGAAGATGGGATCTTCGGGCCCGACACCGCCGGCGCGCTCACCGAGTTCCAGCGCAACGCCGGTCTGGGTTGTGACGGCATCTTCGGGCCCGACACCGCGCTGGCGCTCGGTCGCATCGGCGAGCTTCGCATCGGTACCCTCGCCGAGGGTTCGGTCGCGAGCGTCCGCGAGCGCGAAGCCCTGCGCCGCGGTCCGAACCGCATCGAGGGTCGGCGCGTCTTCCTCGCGGTCGCTCCGGGCCTCGATGCACTCGCCGACCGCGTGATGCGAGGCCTTCTCGAGGCGGGCGCCCTGGTGGTGCTCGACTCCTCCGGCAGCGACGACTCCGCGCTCGCTTCAGCTGCCAACCGCTACGGAGCCGACCTCTTCTTCGGGTTGAGACCTGGGGACGAGCCCGGCTGCCGCTGCTGTTTCTTCGAATCCGGGCAGTCCCGCTCGGAGGCCGGGTTCCATGTCGCGAAGGCGGTGAGCGACGAGCTCGGTGCCGTGCTCGCGACCACCGCTCACGTGTGCGGGCGTCGCCACACCGCGCTCCGCGAGACGAACATGGCCGCCGTGCTGTGCGAACCGGCGGCGCACGCCGACGTCGACGGAACGCGGCGTCTCGTGACGGCCGGCGGTGACGTCGCCCGCGCCATCGTGGTGGGGATCCGTCGGGGAGTCGAGGAGCCAGCCGACCTCGACACCTGAGCTGCCGAGAACCATCTAGTTGCAGGCGCAACTATGTGGTAGCCGGCGTGGTCGCTCCCTCGGTCATGAGCCGGTAGATCCGCTCGAGATCCTCGAGGGTCGAGAACTCCACGACCACTTTGCCCCGCGCCGCACCCATGCTGATCGTCACGCGCGTCTCGAGGTGATCGCCGAGCAGCTCCTCGAGCTCGAGCAGGCCCGGTGGCCGCAGTGCCCCGCGCCGCGACTTCGGGGGCGCCCCGGCACCTGCAGTGACCGTCGAGGGTTGGCGGTCGTGGGATCGGATCGCGTCCTCGACCGCGCGGACCGAGAGGTCGTCCTGGACGACGCGCCGCGCGAGCTGCTCCTGGAACGCTCGATCAGGAGTCGCGAGGAGCGCCCGTGCCTGCCCCATGTTCAGCCGGCCTTCGTGCACGAGCTTCTGGATCGACGGAGGGAGCTGCAGGAGACGGAGCGAGTTGGTGACGCTCGTCCGGCTCTTCCCCACCTGCGAGGCGACCGCATCGTGGGTCAACCCGAAGTCCTCGATGAGTTGTTGATACGCCGCTGCTTCATCCAGTGGGTTGAGTCCGTCGCGGTGGAGGTTCTCGACCAGCGCATGCTGGAGGGACGTGGCGTCGTCGGTTTCGCGGACGAGCGCCGGCATCATCTGGAGCCCCACGCGCCGCGCCGCGCGCCACCGGCGCTCCCCGGCGATCAGCTCGTAGCCGTCGCCGACCGGGCGAACAAGGACCGGCTGGAGTATCCCGACCTCTCGGATCGAATCGGCGAGCGCGCCGAGCGCTTCCTCGTCGAAGTGGTCACGGGGTTGGAAGCGGTTCGGCTGGATCGATGCCGTCGGCAGCTCTTCCAGGCCCACACCGGTGTCCGTATCGGCGTCGAGACTCGTCCCCGGAGGGATGAGCGCACCGAGTCCCTTACCCAGACCGCCGCGTCGCGCCACCGCTCACCTCTTTCGCCAGCTCTCGGTACGCCGTCGCTCCTCGCGACGACGGATCGAACACGATGATCGGTTGCCCGAACGACGGCGCCTCGGAGAGACGCACGGTCCTCGGGACGACCGTCTTGTACACCCTCGCGCCGAAGTGCTCCCGGACCTCGCTCTCGACCTGCTCGGCGAGCCTGGTTCGGGCGTCGTGCATCGTGAGCACGATGCCGCGGACGTCGAGGGTCGGGTTGAGGGATCGGATCATCGCCACGTTCTTCAGCAGCTGGCCGAGCCCCTCGAGAGCGTAGTACTCGCTCTGTACCGGGACGATCACGTCGTCGGCGGCGGCCAGCCCGTTCACCGTGAGGAGTCCGAGCGACGGCGGGCAGTCGATCAGGATCACGTCGTACTCGGAGCGCACGGAAGCGAGGGCCCGGCGGAGCTTGAGCTCACGGCTGAACGCCGAGACGAGCTCGATCTCGGCGCCCGCAAGGTCGATGGTGGCCGGGAGCACGAACAGGTTCTTGAGGCTGGTGGGCTCGACACAGTCGAGGGCCGGCGCGTCCATCATGAGCACGTCGTAGATCGACGACTCGACGTCGCGGGGGTTGATCCCGAGCCCGGTCGAGGCGTTGCCCTGGGGGTCGAGGTCGACGACCAGCACGCGGAAGCCGATCTCGGCGAGTGCGGCGCCCAGGTTCACTGCGGTGGTCGTCTTGCCGACGCCACCCTTCTGGTTGGCGATCGCGATGACGCGAGGAAGCGGCAGCTCGCCGGCATGTGCATGATCGGAGAGCGGGACGCTGGCAGGCTCGGGCTCCTCCACGATCTCCAGCTCCACGATCTCCAGCTCGACCTGCGCTGGCTCGACCTCCGCTGGCTCGACCTCGGGACCCGGTACAGGAGCCGCCCGGGCGGGTATGGGGTGGGGGTTGGCCGTGACCATCGCCTCCTCGTCCTCTCCAATTTCCGGTTCCTCGGCTTCCGGTGCGCGCTCACGTTCGCGCGGGAGGGCCGGGTCGACCTCGGGCGAGGAATTCGGCGATTCCGGTTCGGCCTCACCGTTCCCCGTGATCTGGGCATCCTCGACGTCGGTCGTCTCTTCCAACGATTCGATGCGGCGACGCCCGAACAGCCGCCGCCTCGGTCGCTGGTCAATCGGTTCCTCTGCCATCGACCGTCCAGGAGGTTGTGCCCGAGAACGCCAATCCTCGACTGCCCGGGGGCCGGGGTCAAGGATGTTCCACGTGAAACATCGCGGAACCCTCGATCAAGTGTTCCGGGTTTGGATGTTCCACGTGGAACAGTATCCGACGCGGCTACCAGCGCGGGGACTTCGCCGGCCGGCCATCTCGGCGAGGCCAGCGGTTATCGGGAGCCCCCTGCGCAACCATGACGACCACCCCCGCGCTGCCCGCCCGCACCGGAACGGCCGGGCCGAGACCCAGCTCGCCGAGCCCCTCCTCGGGCCACCGTCCTCCCTGGTCGGCCGTGCCCTCAGGCGGTTCCGACACGACCAGCAGCCCACCCGCCCCGAGGAAACCGACCGCGCACTCCGCGGTCACGGCCGGGCGCCCAAAGGACCGCGCCACCACGAGATCCACCGCGCCCCGGAGCTCCGGGTCTCGCGCCAGGTGCTCCGCTCGCCCACATCGAACGCTGATCCGGGCCTGGAGACCCAGGCGAGCGACTGCCGTCTCGAGGAACGCGCAACGCCGGCGCTGCGATTCGAGCAGGACCCCTCGAGCCAGAGTCCACTGCACCGCGAGCACGAGGCCGGGCACGCCACCTCCGGATCCCAGATCGAGGAAGGTGCCGTCGAAAGTGCCGATGGCGTCAGCCAGGCTCGCGCTGTGGGCGAGATGGCGCTCGACCGGCTCAGGCCCGAGGTATCCCCGGGTCCGGGCGTCCTCCAGCACCGCGACCAGGACCGGCTCCTGGTCGAAGCGCTCAGTCAGGCTCGCCCCCGGCTGCCGCGGGGATCAGCACGACCCGTCGCCTGGGCTCCTCGCCCTGCGACTCGGTCTCGACCCCCTCGATCTCTGCAGCAGTGTCGTGGACGACCTTGCGGTCGAGCGCCGACATGGGTTCGAGCGCCTGTGGGCGCCCAGTCTCGACCACCCGCTCCGCGATGCCTCGAGTGAACTGCTCGAGGGCTCCCCGGCGCTTCGCTCGGTACCCTGCGACGTCGACGTTGATCCGCACACCGTGCCCGTCCGTCTGGCGTTGGACGACGGTACGGACCAGTTCCTCGATCGCGTTGAGGGTTGCACCCCGCGGCCCGACGAGGAGCCCCAGGTCGTCGCCGGTGACGTCGACCACGATCCCCTCGTCGACGATCACGCTCCGCACGTCCGCCCCGAGAGCGAACGCGTCGACCAACCCCTGCGTGAACGCCTCCGCCGCCTCGGCCTGCTCCTCGATCGTCACTTCAGGCTCGGTTGATTCCACCGTGGTCCCCTTGTTCGTCTGGTTGCTCGTGTCGTCGGATGCGCGAGCCGGACGTGCCACCGCCGGCCTTTCCGGCCCGCCTACCGGCCGCTGGCCATCCCCGCCGCCCTGGCGGCGCCGGCGCGGAGCACCCGAGCCCGGAGCGGACACCGTCGTCGTCGGCTTGCTCGATCGTCCCTCGCCGGAACCGCTGCGCCGGCTACGCCGCTGACGCTCCCCCGGCTTCTCGCGTGAGATCGGCTTCAC
>JBBDHW010000021.1 GCA_040880805.1 Acidimicrobiia bacterium
GACCCGATACCGCGCGCCCCGACCCACTTGACAACACGGCGATTCACACCTCAGCTGCTGGCCGTGAGGCAAGCTCTACTCAATGGACTCGCCCCTGCTTGATTGGCTCCGGGAGCAAACAGCAGGTTGGACGCCGTCGATCATCGGAGTCTTCCGCGAGGACGCTCCACATGAGTGGCCGATCACCGCGTCATCCGCTGAGGAGCTCCGAGTGCAGCTCACCACGCACGGTCATCTGCTACCGCTCCCAAGCGAACCCGCCGCCCTGGCGAACGTCATGGAGATCGAGCTTCGACAACATTTGACCGAAGCGGCTGAGCCATTGGCAGACGCGAGCATCGTCGCCGGCACCGAACGGTCGTATCCAGACCTCGAGTTCGCTGGTGGCGCGTTCGGCGGAGGATTCCGCGCCGTCGACATCAAGTGCGCTCGCCGACGCGTTCGACAATCAGGCGGGCCCGCAACAATGCTCAACAACCGCATCGCGCTCTACACCGGCAACACCTACTTCTTGTGGCCCCAGCTGAAGTTCGGCGGGATCATGCGACCCTTCGAGCAATACGAAGAGCTGATCTCTGTGGTCGTCATCTACACGTTCGAACCGGAGCTACCGGAGCGCATCGCGGACGTCGAAGTCACCGCCCAGGAGACCTGGCGGATTGGCTCACGAAGCCGGGCGTCGGCGACCAGGGAATACATCGGCTCGGTGCAGAACATCGAAGCGCTGACGAACGGTGCCGGCGAGTTCGCTACTGCCGAAGATTTTTACTCCTATTGGCGCCACAGCACGCGCAACTGGAAGAAATCACCCGAGGCAGAGAAGCTGCTCCGCCAGGCCCTGAACCGAGAAAGCTGACCTCTACGCAGCCTTCCCGCGCAGACGTTCCGCTTCAGCGTTCAATCGCGACAGCAGATCATTGTCGACCGAGATCACGAGTGACATGTCGAGCGCGACTTTGTCTTCCCCCGTCAAGGAGCCCTCGATCAACTGTGGAAGCTCGTCACCGAGCGCCACCCAGCGGTCGATGTAGTCCGCGACCTGCTGATTGGGCTTGTCGAGCAGCGACGCGTGCAGTTGCACGAGATCCGCGTATTGATCGCACGTCCGCGACGATCGCGCGCGACTTGACCAGCACAGCATGCGACCGTGCAGCAGGATCAACCGCTCGGCAAGGCCCAGGATGCGCTCGGCGTCGCCTGGCTCCCCCGGTGCGCCGAAGGCCAGCAGAACTTCGCTCTCCTCGAAGATCCGATCGAGATCCTCGACGAGCTGCACGGCTTCCTGGTTGTCACGTTGGACGTGCTGCATCGCTCTGCGCCCGTCGAACGGCCTCTCGAACCGCCGTGTCCCTTCACGAGCTGTCGCCTCATGGTGTCCGATTGCCGGCAGAGACGCTTCGAGCCTCATGGCGAAGAGCATGTACTCCCAGCCGGGTGGTTGCTCGCGCTTCAATTGCTCGATGCGTTCACGACTGGCCCTCGACATCGCCAGCGCGTTTGTAGTGCGCGACTTCACGTGCTCGATGACGTGATCGACATCGGCACGAGTTGGCGGTCGACCGGCCATCACGAGCCAGGGCGCGTTTACGAAGCGCACAACCGTACGCAGTCGGAGTCCGGCGGATCGCAGGACGCGTCGGCGCGCATACCTGCACACGACTCGATCGTCGCTCGCCAGCCACTTCAACCGGCTCAGAAGACCGTCGTAACTCCCGTAGACGCCGAGCAGGTAGATGAATGGAAGCAAACAAAGAGTCAGCAGCGCGGGAGTGACCAGTTCACGAAGCATGTCCGTAGTTGCGACATCTCCGATGTTCTCGAGAACGCGCGTCAAGCTGTAGAGCAGCAAACCCAACCCCGCGACGGCAACCACACGTGTGAGACACCCGCGCGCGGGTGCGAACTCTTCACGCGTGGCCGAGACAGCGAGCGTCGCGCCCAGCAGCACGAGTAGAGGCACGAGCAAGAACTCCACCGGCAAGCTGAAGCTGGACAGGTTCGTCAGGAACTCAACGATCACAGTCAGTGAAAGCGCGCCGAGCATCGTGTGGCGAAAGAAGTGCGGATCCTCGACGACGTGGTCGTAGCGCGCGAAGAGGACGAGCGCCGTGCCGACGAACCAGAAGAGCGTCTCCGAGAACAGGGACCAGTCCCATAGGAGCGCTGCGTAGAGGCCGAAGACGACCGCTGCCACGTACGCGACCATGAGGACGAGTGGGACCGAGATCTTCGGAGTAGCCACCGCTGCGACGACACGGACGAGCGCCCGACGGGTCCCTGGCCACAAGACGGCCGCGGCGAGTCCAACGGAGACCCAAAACACGATGACGAACTCACGGTTGTCGAAGAGCCTCGGTACCGGGTTCACAAGCGGCCTTCTCTCCAGATCGGATCACACCAGTGTAACTCGAACGCACGTTCGTACATCCCGGACATCTCGGACGTGCCAGGCATGTGGACGCACGGCGGTCCGAGTCTCCTGGTCGAGTATGGGTTATTCCCCATATGCTCTGGGCATGAGCGTCGATCTGGCCACCCACATCCGAGAGCTTCGCCAGGCCCTCGGCTGGACGCAGGACGAGCTCGCGAAGCGCGCGCGGATCGACCAGGCCGACCTCTCGCGCATCGAGCGAGACAACATCGATCCTCGTTGGTCGACGGTGAACAAGGTCGTCAACGCACTTGGTGAGACCTTCGAGCTGGCCGCCGCTCCGACGACGGTTCGGCCGGCGCTCACTGCCGAGACCCGTGAGAACAGCCGAAGGACGGCGCTGTCGGCTGCGCCACGGCGTCGAACCCCCAAGGCAGTTCCCATCAAGCGATGACGCTCCTTCGTCCGGCGCGGCGCGGGATACAGAGCGCTGGCCGCTTCGAGTGCGCGCGTCCTGAGCCCTCCGACACAATGGAGCCGTGGAGACCGAGTTCGTCGAACTCGACGGCAGCCTGCAGGTCAACCTCAGCGGG
This sequence comes from Acidimicrobiia bacterium, assembly GCA_040880805.1. Classification (NCBI taxonomy): domain Bacteria; kingdom Bacillati; phylum Actinomycetota; class Acidimicrobiia; species Acidimicrobiia bacterium. Next base: position 2,965 of record JBBDHW010000021.1, read on the forward strand.
CTGGGACTGGCTCCTCATAGCCGGTACCTCGTCACGAAAGAGCCCGACGGCAGGCTGATCCTCACCCCCGTGGCCGCAACGTCCGAGAGCGAGCAGAGCCTTACGGCGAATGCGGCGCTGCGCGAGCGGATCGAAGCCAACCGTGCGGATCCCTCTCGGATGATTCTTCGCCCGAGCCGCTGACGATCGTGGAAGCACTCATCGCAACAATCCTCGAACGCATCCTGGACGATGGCGTCCTCGATGCCGCGGACCTCGCGCGCGTCACGCACACCTCCCGCCGCGCCGTCGCACGGTGGTGTGCGGGCGAACGCAGTCCAGCTCGCGACACGGAAGAGCGACTCCTCGAGACGACGGCCGTCGTCGATTTCCTTCGCACGCATCTTCGACGCGACGCTGCGCGGCTCTGGATCCGCAGCCCGAATAGCGACCTCGGGTACGCGAAGCCAATCGACCTCATCGCCGGCGGCGAGTACATGCGCGTCATCGGGGTTGTCCTGTCAATGGCCGAGGGCGTTCCGGTCTGAGAACAGCACAGGCACGTGGGCCGCGGTGGGGCCGCGGGGAGCGACGCAAATCGGTCACGCGGCTCGTGCGGTGTCAGCGGAAGTTCGAGCCGTGCAGTCCGCGGCGCGAATCGTGGGCCGCGGATGGGCCGCGGGCCTTCGGAAAACGCTGCGAATCGACGACAACCGTCGAACACTGAAACCGCAGGTCAGGCCGCCGATCGCCTACAGCTCCGGCCCCAGGTCAGGGCCCTTCACGGTCTCCGGCGTACAGGCCGACTCGCTGCCCCACCGGTCCTGACCTGCGGAAACGTGGGTCAGGACCGACCGTGGGCCGCGGTCGGGCCGCGAGACGACGGCCCTGGAGCTGACGGTGTGGTGATCCGCGGTGTCCTCGAGGACTCGGGGCGACTGCGGGTTGGCGGCGTACCTGATCGGTCGGGGCGAGGACCGCGTCGAAGCGTGGACGCGAGCCCATCACGAGCGCATCCGGCTCGGCGATGCGGCGCGAGCGGCTCGTTGCGCGTTCTGGTTGGCGTTTGGTCTGTTGCACACGGCTGACCTGGCCCGTGGGGGCGGGTGGGTCGACCCGCACCGGTTCGCGGCAGCGCTCGGGACCGCGGTGCAGGCTGTGCGCCACAACGTCTGTCTTCGCCACGGATTGTGAGCAATTTCTCGAAACGCCGGTCACCCGCGCCGCCCGCTCACTCGTCGGTCTGTGCAGGGACGGCAAGCCAGGGACGTGAGGGAGGTCGGCGATGGCCGCGGTGATCGAGATCGACGGGCTCCACAAGGAGTACTCGAGACGGAGGCGACAGACCGTCGCCATCGACGGGCTCGACCTGTCGGTGCCCGAAGGCGGCGTGTTCGGCTTCCTGGGCCCGAACGGCTCGGGCAAGACCACCACGATCCGCTGCCTGCTCGGGCTGGTGCGACCCACGGCGGGGCGGGTCTCGCTGTTCGGCGCCGAAGCCCCGAGTGGCCTTCCCGGCGTGATCGGGAGGATCGGCGCGATCGTAGAGACGCCTGCGTTCTTCCCGACGATGAGCGCGCGCGAGAACCTGCGCCTGCTCGGCGCGATCGACCACATCGGCGTGGCGCGCGTCGACGCCATGCTCGAGCGGGTGGGGCTGGCCGATCGGGCAGGCGACCTCGTTCGGCGCTACTCGCTCGGGATGAAGCAACGGCTCGGCCTCGCGGCAGTGCTTCTGAAGGACCCCGCGCTCGTGATCCTCGACGAGCCCGCCAACGGGCTCGATCCGGCCGGGATCCGTGAGACCCGCGAGCTGCTGCGTGGCCTCGGTGCCGAGGGGCGCACCGTATTCGTGTCGAGCCACCTGCTCACCGAGGTGGAGCACACGTGCGATCGCGTCGCGATCCTCAATCGGGGTCGGTGTGTGGCGACCGGCACGGTCGACGAAGTGCTCGACCGAAGCGACGGCGGCGTGATCGTTCGCGTCGCCGACCTCGCGGCGGGGGCGGTCGCTCTCGCGCGCGCCGGGATGACGGTGGAGCGCCGCGACGGCCACCTGCACGTCGCGGTGCTGCCCGAGCTCGCGGCGAGCGTCACCGAGGTGCTCGCCGCCGAGCGGCTGTGGGTATCGGAGCTACGTGCGGTGGAGCACAGCCTGGAAGAGCGGTTCCTCGAGCTGACCGCGCCCGAGGAACCCGACCGTGACATCGAGGAGGTACAGGCATGAACCTGTTGATGGTCGAGATGCGGCGGGCGTTGCACCGCCGACTCGTGCGGGTGCTGGTGGTCCTCGCGCTCGTCGCGATCGTGATCGCCGGCTTCGTCGAGTTCTTCGCCAGCGTGGGACTCGACGTGGTCGCGCTGCAGGCGAAGGATGGCCACGACCCGGCGGTGATGACCGACTGGTGGATTGCGGGCTCCGGGGATGGAGTGCTCTCCGTTTCCGCGTTCCTCCTCTTGATGGGCGGATTGATCGGCGGCGCTTCGGTCGTGGGCGCCGAATGGCGGGCGGGGACGATCAGCACCGTGCTCACGTGGGAGCCGCGCCGGCTCCGCCTCCACGCCGCGCGGGTGGGGTCGGCGGGGCTGCTCGCCGCGGTCATCGCGCTCGCGTTGCAGGTGGTGTTCCTCCTGGCGTTCCTGCCGTCGGTGCTGGCTCACGGCACCACCGTCGGTGCCGACGGCGAATGGGCGCTGTCGCTCGCGGGCGCGCTCGCCCGCGTGTCCTTGCTCACCGCGACGGCCGCGGTGCTCGGGTGCGCGATCGCGACGCTGGGGCGCAACACCGCGGCCGCCATCGTCGTGGCGTGGGGCTGGCTCGCCATCGGCGAAGGGCTGGTGCGCGGCCTGCTGCCCGAGTACTCGCAATGGCTGGTCGGCGAGAACGCCACCGTCGTGCTCACCTGGGCGGGTCTCGACAGCCGCGATGCCACGAGCTTCTCGCCGGTAACGGCGGGCGCAGTGCTGGCCGTCTACACCGTGTCCTTCGCCGTGCTCTCGGCGGCGCTCTTCCAGCGGCGTGACGTGGCGGGTACCTGAGCCTCCGAGCGCCGTCGCCGATCGTCTGGGAGGATCACGCTCTCATGGTTGCGCACGCGATCGTCGGCGAGGTGAGCGACCCGATCGGCATCGCGGTCGCCGACGCGCTCGCGGCCGTGCTGGGCATGACCGATGCGGTCTTCCCCGCGACCGGCACCTCCGCGCAGGTCGCCACCGACGACGTTGTCGACGCGGATCGCCTCGTGACGACATTGTTCGCCCAGGAAGGCGCGTCGTTGGTCAGGCTCGCGCGCCTCTTCGTCGACGATCGCAACGCCGCAGAGGATCTCGTACAGGAGGCATTCATCCGTCTCGCACGGTCGACCCACCGGATCGCCGATCCGGCGAAGGCGCCCGCGTACCTCCGCTCGATCGTGCTCAACCTCGCGCGCGACTCCAACCGCCGCGGACTCGTGTCGATGCGTCATCAACTGCCGTTCGACGACCGGGTCGCGTCGATCGAGGATCAGATCACGGTGCGCGAGGACCAGCAGCAGGTGATCGACGCACTGCGCGACCTTCCGCACCGCCAGCGGCAGTGCCTCGTGCTCCGCTACTACGACGAGCTCGGCATCGACGACATCGCCGACACGATCGGGTGCTCGCGCAACTCGGTGAAGACCCACCTCCAGCGCGGGCTCGCCGCGCTCGAACGGAAGCTCGCCGCCGCCGCCGCCGACGCGGCCGAGGACGAGGATGCGGCGCGCATCGCGGTCTCGCGAGGAGCCCCGTCGTGAGCATGCTCGAGGAGCGACTGCGGGGTGCGCTGCTCGACGAGGCCGCCGGCGTCGAGGAGAGCCCCGATCTCTTCGCACGGGTGCAGCTCAGCGTGGAGGACGACCGCCGTCGTGCGCGCCAGCGCCGACGCGGCGGGTGGGTCCTCGCGTGCGTGTTCGGCGCGCTCGCGGCTGTGCTCTTCGCAACAACCGACTACCAGGAGGGAGCCGTCGTCATGGACTGGTGGGTGCTCGAGGTGCTCACCGATGTCGTGTTGCTCGTGATCGCGCTCTGGCTCGGACCGCTCATCAAACGGTTCGGCAAGAGCTACGCCGCCGACGTGTTCCGTGCGAACCCGCGAACCGGCAAGAGCTTCATCGTGCTCACCGACATCGCGTACTACCTCATCTTCATGTCGTACATCTTGTTCACCATGAGCTTCGAGCCGAAGGGTTCGTGGGGCGAGACGGTCACGGCCGCGCAGCTGCAACACGAGACCGCGCGTGTCGCGGGCATCCTGTTGATCATCGGGCTATTGCACGGGCTCAACCTGCTCGCGCTCCCCGTGATCGGTCGGCTGCTCACCCTCAACCGGCAGCTCGACGAGTCGGCAACGCCGACCGCGCCGCGACCGCCGGACCCGAGCTCGTAGGAACCGCGCACGTGCTCCTCCTGGCGCCGCTCGCGGCGCTCCTCGTCGTGGGAATGGTCGTCGCTCTCACCGGCGCGCGGAGCATCGCGACGCGGCGAACGAGGCACCCGTCGGAGAGCGGCGTCGCGGCCGGGGTGGTGCTGGTCGGGATCGCGGTCGGCGTCGTCCTCGTGGTCGGCGTGTTCGTGCTGGTCGTCGGCCGCGGCGGGGAGACCGATGAACCCGGTGGCCGCCGAGAACGGGTTCCGGCAGCCGCCGAGACGGGCGCCGACCGACCGGCGGAGACCCGTTCGGCGGCGACGTCGGCGTTGGCGGCTCGTGAGCCCACACTGCGCGAGCTCGAGACCGGGACCCGTGAGGTGGTCGTCACTGCACCGACCGGCGACGGGTTCCCGGCTCCCGAGGTGGTCGACGAGATCGACGGCAGAGTGGTGCTGCGAGTGAGCGCGTTCGGCTTCGAGCCGTCCGTGAGCGGACGGGTGGAGCAGTGCGTGGCGACTCGCACGGGAGTCGACCGGTGCGGCAACCACTTCCGCGTTCAGTTCGACGTCGCCGGGGCGGCGCGCTTTCAGTATCTCGTGGGAGATCGGTACCTCGGTGCGGGCGCGCCGACGTGCGGAACGGGCGCCATCGGGTGCGTCGTCCGGCTCACGGATGGCACCACGACCGCCATGGTGAGCACCGTGTTCGGCCGCCCTGTGGGCCGTAGCCGGGTGACGATGACGCCGCGCCCGACCGCGCTCGCGTCGGGCGAGCGCGTGGAGGTGTCGCTCTCCGGGTTCACACAAGGCGATGCCGCGCGTGTGACGGTGTGCGCGGCGCCGGCGACGACCGGGAAGCGCCGATGCGGCACTCCCGGCCCGGTCGCGCGTGTGCGGATCGGCGACAACGGCGCCGCGACGACGCGGCTCGTGCTCCGAGAAGAGGACGTGGGATCCGAGCGGGTCGCGTGTGGTCGGGACACACCCTGCGCGATCATCGTGACCACCGACTCGGGTGTCGCGACCGTCCCGCCGGTCGAGATCACGTTCGCGTCGGGTCCCGGCACGTCGTACGACGCGACCCGGCTGGCGCTCGGGCTCGCGCTGGCCGCGATCCTGCTCGGGGTCGCCGTCCTCCTCGTGCGCACGACCGACTGGCGCAAGCCGTCGGAGGCCGAGACGCCCGTGATGGACGCGGCGCCGCTCGCCGACCTCTGAAGTACTCCGCACAGCGTTGTTCTTCGTCGCGAACGCGGCCGAGCCGACGGCTTCGTTACGCTCCCCCTGTGGAGTCGTCGGTGGCGCGGGTCTCGTTCACCTTGATCGACGCGTCGCGGCATACGCCGGCGAACGGCTCGTACGTGGGTGCACCCGACCGGACCTTGGAGACCGTCGTGTCATATCCCACCCGGGGCGCACGCGCGCTGAACGGACTGTTGCCGCTCGTCCTCTTCGCAACTGGCTACGGCGGTACGGCGACGAACTACACAGGGCTCTACGACCATTGGGTGAAGGCCGGGTATGTGGTGGCAGCACCGAGCTTTCCGCTCTCCCGGCAAGACGCCCCGGGCGGTACCAGTGGCGCGGATCTCGCGAGCCAGGCCGGAGACGTCGGCTTCGTGAGCAGCGAGGTTCTGAAGCTCGCCCGCACGAAAGACTCGGAGCTGTACGGGCTCGTCGACCCCGATCGTATCGCTCTCGCCGGGAAATCCTTCGGGGCGATCACGGTGTTCGATGCGGGCTACAACCCGGCGGAGCAGGTCCCGAACATCAAGGCGGTCATCGCCATGACCGGCGTAGCAACCGAGGGGCCGCAGTTCGGGACCATCGACACGCCACTCCTCCTCGTGCACGGCGACGCCGACGCGTTGGTCCCGAGCAGCGCCAGCCAGGCGGTGTACGAGCGAGCCCGGTCGCCGAAGTTCTTCGTCGAGCTCTTCGGCCAGGACCATGTCAGCGCGTTCCACGGGGGCTCGTCGCCCGCGGAAATCGTCGTCGAGCGCACGACCATCGAGTTTCTCGATTGCTACGTAAAGGGCGAGCAAGCAGCCCTCCATCGCCTGCAACGCGCCGGCGACGTCTCGAGTGTCGCGTCGATCGAAGCAGCCCCGTAGCTCAGCCCTAGGAGCAGATAATGGAGGACAAGATCGCTTTCGTCACTGGCGCGAGCCGCGGGATCGGCAAGGCCATCGCGATCGAACTGGCCGCCGGTGGCTACGACGTCGCCATCACGGCGCGCACCGTGCACGAGGGCGACGCCCGTGAGCACAGCTCGACGCTCAAGCGTTCGGACACGAGCGCGCTGCCCGGTTCGCTCGACTCCACCGCGGATCTCGTCCGATCGGCCGGACAGCGCTGCATGACCCTCCCCGCAGACTTGCTCGATCACCCGTCGCTGGTGTCGGCGGCCGACACGGTGCTCGCGGAGTGGGGCGGCATCGACGTCCTCGTGAACAACGGCCGATACGTCGGGCCCGGTCACATGGACTTCATCCTCGACACTCCCGTGCGTGTGTTGCGCGATCACCTCGAGGCGAATGCGCTCGCGCCCGTCGTGCTCATCAAGACGATCGTGCCGCGCATGGCGGAGCGCGGTTCCGGCACCGTCATCAACATCACGTCCGGCGCGGGCTACGGAGACCCCCCGGCACCTGCCGGGCAGGGCGGCTGGGGGCTGGGCTACGCGTTCAGCAAGGGGGCACTGCATCGCATTGCCGGTGTGCTCGCGCTGGAAACGCAGGATCTCGGCGTGCGCGCGTACAACGTGCAACCCGGCTTCATCGCGACCGAGCGGATCGCGCAGGACATGGCCGCGTTCGGCTTCGACGCGTCCACGGGCGCGCCGGGTGCCGTCATCGGCAAGGTGTGCCGCTGGCTCCTGGAGTCGCCCGACGCCGCGCAGTACAACGGTCAGTGCATCCAGGCACAAGAGCTGTGCAGCGAGCTCGGCCTGTTGCCGGGCTGGTCGCTCACCGGTTGAGCGTCGCCTCCACGACCGTCGCCTCAAGCGACATGGCGGGCGTGCCGATAGCTGGCGCATGGGAGGATCCGCGGGTCTCACGATTGCCTTGGCCTTCGCGCTCGCGTTGGTTCCGTTCGGGCTCTGGACGTGGTGGATGGTCCGCGCCGATCGCAGCGTGCGCGACGCACGGCCGGCCAGCGCGACCGACGCAGACGTGCGTCCCCTGCCGGGACCGGAGCCGGAGCCGCAGGTGGCGCTCGTACGCTTGGGGTCCTACTGCCGGGTTCCCGGATCGATCGGGTTCGCACCATCGGGCGCGGCACTGGTGTGCACCGCATCGGCGCCCGGCGCACCGCCGCGCTGGCGCCGCTTCCAGACTGCCGCCTGAGCGGCGCAAATCGCGAGCGTCGGCCGAGCACTCGGCGTAGCGTCGTTCGCCTCTGGAGTACCCGTCGCTCTACCCCGTGACGCTCACCGGTGAGCGCATCACATTGCGCGAGCTCACCGTCGACGACGCGCCGGCCGCGTTCGAGTGGGGCGGCGATGCCGACTGGTTCCGGTACCTCCCCGTCGAGCACGTCGCGACCGTCGAGGAGGAACGAGCATTTCTGGCGGCGCGCGAAGTCGAGGCGCAGGAGCAACCGCGCGTGCAGTACAGCCTCGGCGTCGTGTGGAACGCGACCGATGAGCTCATCGGAAGCGTGCGCCTCGGTATCAGCTCGCGGTCGCATCGCGGCGGAGACATGGGCTACGGAGTACGGCGCGACCTCTGGGGGCGCGGCATCACCACCGAGGCTGCCGGGCTGCTCCTCGACTTCGGCTTCGGCCCGCTCGGCTTGCACCGCATCTTCGCGGTCCATCATCCCGACAACGTCGGGTCGGGCCGCGTCATGCAGAAGCTCGGTATGCGGTTCGAGGGGCGTCAGCGCGATCACATGTACGCGCACGGCGCGTGGCGCGACTCGCTCGCCTACGCGATCCTGGAAGACGAGTGGCAGCCGGGCCAACACGTTGCGGTCACGGCGCATCAGGCTCCGATGCGCGCGCTCGACCTCCGATGCGATCGCGATCTCATCCTCGAGTTACATGTGCTCGCCAGCTACGAGAGCGAGACCCCGATCTCTCGTGTCCTGACCCTCGACGAATGGCGCACCAAGTGGCTCGCCACCGAGCAGCCGGGACAATTCCTCGACACGATTCTCGACGTATTGGCCGACCCGCGCGCGTTCTCCACAGTCTGGGAGGAGGACGGCCGCGCCGTCGGATACGCGTACGCACGGATCACGGAGGCTCCCGGGTTCGCGACGATCGCGGAGTTCGGCGACGTGGCGATCCTTCCGGAATATCAGCGTCGCGGCATTGGGCGCGCACTGTTCCGCGCGATCGAAACGCACGCGATCGAGCACGGCGCCGACATCCTCCGGTCTTCCGCCGGCATCGAGAATGTCGCGTCGCAGCGCCTTCACGAGCGCGCCGGATGGCAGCGGCACGAGATCGGCTACGAGAAGGACCTCCATCGTCGCGACGCTGACCGGCGTACAGGCGGATAGCCTGATCAGACCGTCGACCAGGGGTCGCGATGGGATTCTGGGAACGGCGCCGCCAACGTGCTGCCACGCGCGCGGCGCAACAGACCGCCGCAGCGCGGCGCGCCACGGACGCGAACTGGCAATCGGAGCGCGCGCAGCTCGTCGACATGATCCGCGACGCGGACCAGTTCAACGGCTTCACGCGAGCCGAAGCACCCGACCTCACGGTGCAGCTTACGAAGGACGAGCGCGTGCTCGGCGTGCTGCAAGGTTGCGCGCTGCTCGAACCGCGGCGCGCGCCCGGTCACTACTCCGGCGGCTACCAGGGCTTCTCGTTCAAGATCGCGAAGGGCGTGCGGTACCACGTCGGCGGCTCACGCGGCACGTTCGTTCCGGGTGACGAGCAACCGACGGTGATCGACCAGGGTGTGATCACGATCACGACGCGGCGGGTGATCTTCCAAGGCGCCAAGCAGGCCCGCGAGTGGAGCTTCGCAAAGCTGTTGGGCGTGCAGCACGATCCGGTGCGCCCATGGACGGCGATCTCGGTGTCGAACCGTCAGAAGGTCTCCGGTTTCCTGTACGACCGCGACCACACGGAAGACATCCGCTTCCGGCTCACCCTCGCACTGGCGATCTTCAACGACGGCCGCGGGGCGCTGGCGGCCGACCTGAAGCGCCAACTCGCCGAGCACGACGCCGAGCGCTCGAGCGGGCCGGCCGCACTACCAGGCGCCGCGGACAGGGGACTTTCAGCAGGCTGACTGTCCCCTCAGGCCCATCTCAGGCGCAGGAGGTCACGATGGAGGGCGATTCACCCCAGACAGGGAGGCACCACTGTGAGCGACGACACGCCGGCGGGCGACACCGAACCTGCACCGCAGGCCGAGGAACCGGCGGCGGCGGCCGGCGAACCCACGCCTGAGCCCGCGATCGCGGAGCCGGTCACGGCCGAGTCCGTGGTGGCGCCGGCAGCAGCCGCGGCCGCACCCCCGCCGGAAGGTCGAGGAGGGATCCTGCTGCCGACGTGGGTGGCGGTCGTGCTCGCCGTCCTCCTCATCGGTGGGGTCGGCTTCGCGATCGGCTACTGGACCGGCGACGACGGCGACTCCGACGAGAGGAATGCCGACAGCGGCCAGACCGTCCCGAACCGCCAGGGTCCCTTCGGGAACGTCCCCGGAAACAACCTGCCGAACCGCGGCACGCCGCCGAACGGCAACGGGAACAACGGGAACGGGCAGACCACCGCGCAGACCGCGTTCCTCGGTGTGTCGGTCGAGAGCGCCGACAACAGCGGTGGCGCGCGCGTGACGAGCGTGCAGTCGACGAGCCCTGCCGCCAGCGCGGGCCTGAAGACCGGCGACGTGATCACGAAGGTCGGTGACACCAACATCCAGAGCGATGCCGACCTGATCCGCGCGATCCGCAACCACGAACCCGGCGACGAAGTCACGATCACCTACACGCGCGACGGCAATTCCGCTCAGGCGAAGGTGACGCTCGGCAATCGCTCGGACGCGACGCGTAGCTCGGTCCCCTCCTGACCGAGCCGCGCGTCGCGCGCACGGCTACCGCCTATCGTGCTGCGCATGGCTGAGGCCGCCCCGCGTACCGATGCCGTGATCGCCGGCGTCAACAAGGCGGGCAGCACATCGCTCTTCGTCTCGCTGTCGACGCACCCGGAGGTAGCTCCGTCCGCGATCAAGGAGACGCGCTACTTCCTCCCTGCGCGGTACGGGCAGCCACTCGAGCCGTTCTCCGTGTACGAGAACTACTTCCACGACGTGGCCGATCGGCCGGTGCGGCTCGAGGCCACGCCGAACTACCTCTACGGTGGGGCGGCGGTGGCCACGAAGATGCGCGAGCTGCTCACGAACCCGCGCATCATCGTCATGCTGCGCGAACCGGTGAGCCGCGCGCTTTCGTTCTTCTCGTACCAGAAGGTGCGCCTCCGGATCCCTGCCGATCTGTCGATCACCGACTACCTGGCCGCGGCCGATGCGCTCACCGACGCCGACTTCCGCGATCCCGAGAACGAGAAGTACATGGCGTTTCGCGGCGGCTGCTACGCCGGCTACCTGCCGCCATGGCTCGACACATTCGGCACCGACCAACTGCGGATCGTGTGGTTCGAGGAGCTCGTCTCCGATCCTGCCGCCGTGATCGATCCGCTCGCCGCGTGGATCGGGCTCGACCCTCTGCAGTTCCCCGACGGCGCGCTCAGCTCCGAGAACCGCACCACCGGGTTCAAGAACAAGGCCTTCCAGAGGTTGGCGTTGAACACCAACGATCGGCTGGAGCGCGCGTTCCGGCGCCACCCCGATCTCAAGCGCAAGTTGCGCGCGTTCTACTACAAGCTGAACGGCACCCCGGTCGCCGACGAAATCCCCGTCACCGTGCGTGACGAGCTCGCCGAGCGTTACCGCGAGCCGAACGCGCGGCTTGCCGCCCAGCTCGGACGCGCGGGCATCGCGATTCCCCCCTGGCTCTCCGGTCAGCGTCGATCGGCCGACCGCGCGTAGACGGCTTCACCGCTCGGTTCACGTTCCCGCGGAGGATCTGACGGCTCGTCCAGACGGGCGGCGACCACGAACGCGGCTGCGCACTCGAGCACGAGCACCATCAGCGCGGGGATCGCGATACCCGAATCGTTGAGCGCGTAGCCGAGCAGCGCGGTGAGAGCGAACGCGACGAGCGTGTGCGCGATGACGGGCGTGGTACGCACCAACTGGCCGACGCGTGCCGCGCGCGTCCACCACAGGAATAGCAACAGCGCGGCGCCGATCGGGATCAGCCAGACCAGTCGGGTGGAGGTGAACGACCCGAAATTCTCCATCGCCTTGCGGCGGATCACGAGGAAGAAGCCGCTGAAGCCGTCCCGCGTCACCCGGTTGAAGAAGCGCCCCACGTGGGTCTGCTGCGAGCTTGGACGGAGGAGATCGACGATGCCCACCAGGAGTCCACTGGCGACGAGGATCCCGCCGAGCAGCAGCGCGGTCCGCACCCGTACCCGCCGGCCGAGGAGCAGCCACGCGAGGAGCGCGAAGCCCGGTGCGCCCGCGAGCGCGGCGCCGAAGTCTCCGCCGAACGGCGCCGCCGCCATCACCAGCAGCGTGATGGCGAGCATCCCGATCGCGAGGTACACGGTACGCCGACCCGGCCGTCGCCAGACGAGCAACCCCGCGAGGAGGATCACCGCCGCGGTGAGCTGCGCGAATGTGAGGTTGCCCTGGCCCGACACCCGGATACCGATCGTCGCCGAGTAGCCGAACACGGTGTTGAGCTCGAGGTGCGCGCCGGTGACGAGGTCGGCCACGTGGAGAACCACGATCAAGGCAAGCCCGGCGGCGAGTGGTCCCGCTCGGTGACGGCGCCCGATCCCGAGGCACCCCACGCCGATCAACGCGCCGACGGCGATGACGAACGCCCAATAGGCCGCGACGTTGCCGTGCTCTCCGAAGTGGAGCGGTCCTGCGAGGTAGGTTGCATCGAGCAAGCCCAACAGCGCGAGCGCGCCCCACTGGACCGCGCGCGCACCTCGTCGCCCGCGACGGAGCATCATCCCCGTGGCAAGCGCGAGGATCCCTGCCAGCACGAACAGCGCGTCGTTCGCGCCGCTCACCCGCGCGTCGCGGAACACGCCGTCCTCGTTCGCGCTCACCAGGAAGTCGGTGCGCTCGCGGGGCGACGTACCCTGCGCGCGCACTTGCATGACACGCCCTTCCATGTCGTCGGGCACGTCGACCCCGAACAGGTCGAGCACAGTAGGGGCGACGTCGGCGACGTACACGAAGCCGGTACGGCGGCTCGTGGCCGAGCGCAATAGACCGGTCGGCACCTCGGGGGCGCGCACCGCGGCAACGGTGAGACCGGAACCGCGGCGCGACGCGGCGGGTCCGACCACGACCACCGCGTCGCGAGCGAAGTCGATGTCGACGAGCATCCGGCCGACGAGCGTGTCGGTGTCGCGCAACGCACGCGTCTTGAGCGTGCGGAGCTGCTCGGATGTGGTGAACGCGCCGTAGAGGTCGGCGCGGAGCAGATCGGAGCCTTCCACGAGGACGACACTGTGGGGGCTCCACGCCCGCCGGAACGCGTCGTACACCGCGTCGGGGTCGAACCGCAGGCCGAACGGCGCCGCCGGGTCGCGGACGAGGAGCTCGTCGCCGACGCTTCCTTCGGGAACGACGCCGTCGTGGTCCATCAGTGCGCTCACCGCCGAGCGCTGGTACTCGGAGACGCCTTCGTCGACCACTGGCTGCGCGCCATCCGCATTGGCGACCACCGCGCGGGACACGTGCGCGCGTGTCAGCGCGTCGCCAAAGGCGCCGAGCGTGGGGTCATAGACGCCCTCCTGGTTCTCGCGGTCGAGCTCGTCGATCCCGAGGTGGACGAGTCCGGAGTCGACGGTGAGTCCCGTGCGCTGGCGGAAAACCTCGCCCGCCGAAGTGAGCCCATACGGCTCGCTCGGCTCGAACGCCTGTCCGGCGAGCGGGTTCACCGCCGATGCCCGGCCACCGGCTCCCAGCGTCGCGTAGCCGCTGGCGGCCGAGTTCCGGCGTCCGGCCGCTCGGGTGACGAGATCTGCGACGGCCGAACGCGCGAGCAGGGACTTCAGGTGCGGGGCATCAGCCGACTGCATGTCTGCCCACGACACCGCAGGCAACGAGATCACCAGCACACGGTCGACCGACGGCGTTGTCGCCGCTTCCGCGTTCGCGATCCCGGTGGCGCCAGCGAGCGCGGCGATCACGGCCATGAGGGCCGCGACAGCCGCGGGGCGGCTCGGCTTCACAGCTCGACGGCGAGGTCGGGATCGGTGGGCTCGAGCGCCGCCTCGCGCAGCACCGGGCGCTTGGGCAGCATGCGCAGCATCCCCACGTAAAGTCCCACTCCGAGCACTCCGATCATCGCGAGGACAGCAGCCGTGGCGAGACGCTCACGTGGCGCAATCGCGCGTTCCACACCCCACGCGGCCGCGCCGAGCACTGCCGAGATCAGTAACGCACGCCAGAATGAGTGTGGGAACAGCGGTCGGCCGAGTCGCGCCCGCAACATCACGAACAGCAGCACCGCGCCGACGAGGTACGCCGTGCTGTGCCCTGCACCGAGCATCGCCACCCGCGCCGGCCCGCCGTCGACCGCGTACACACCGATGATCTCCACCGCGGAACCGAGGAGCGCGGCTCCGAGCGCGACGAGCGCGGGGGTCCGGCTGTCGCCGAGCGCGTAGAACGCCCGCGCGAGCAACAGGAAGCCGCTGTAGACGAAAAGCCCGACGCCGAGGGAAGCCAGCGCTGCCGCGAGCAACTCGGGGCTGCTCGACGCGGGTGCGATCACGTTCATCGCCGGGAGAGAGAGTGCGAGGTACGCCGCAGATACCGGCAGCACGAGGATCGCGATTCGGTCGAGCGCCCAGCGCACGCGGTCGGCAAGCTCGGAGGTGCCACCGCGGCTCGCGTCGAGCGACATGTCGGGGAGGATCGTGGTGTGCACCGGCTGCGCGAGGATCGAGTACGCGGCCATGAACGCCACAAACGCGAACTGGTACGCGACCACTCCCCCTTCGACCCGGTTGCCCATCACGATCGCGGTGCCGAGCAAGATCCCGATTCCCGCATGCTGCAACACCGCCCACGCCGAAAGGTGCAAGGCGCGGCGCAACCCGGCGTCGGGACGCATGAACCTGGGCCGGAACTTGAATCCCGACCGCATGAGCGCGACCACCGGCACCGCGACGAAGCCTGCGACGCCCAGGAGCCCGCCGATCGCGAGGAGCAACTTCTCGTCGAGCGTGAGGTCGAGACCCGGAGCCGGGCCAGCGACCACGCGGAACAGCACCAACGCGGCGACGACGAAAACGGTGTTCGCGATCGGCGCCATCGCAGTGACCACGAAGCGTCGCTTGGCGTAGAGGATCGCGGTGGCGACGGTACCGAGCACGTAGAGCAGCACCTGCGGTATGAAGAAGCGCAGCAGGAACGTCGAGAGCGCGATCTGCTGCTGCTCGACTTCCGGGTTGTGCACGCCGCTCGAGAGCAACCGCGCGATCTGGGGCGCCAGGATCACCCCGACGACGCACACCACACCCATCACCGCAAGCGCGAGACCGAGCAGACCCGATGCGAGGTTCTCTGCCTCGTGGTCCTCTCCCGCCTCGAGCAGGTGCACGAAGCTCGGAACCAGCACGGCCGACAGTGCGCCCGCGGCGAGCAACTCGAACAGCACGTTCGAAACCGAGCTCGACGACTGGTACGCGTTCCCGAGGAACGTGGTACCGAGGACAGCCGCGATCACCCACACGCGCACGAAGCCGATGCCGCGTGAGGCGAGGGTGGCGACGCTCATACGCGTCGCCGCACGAGTTGGACGATCGACCGTGGCCATCCGGATCCGCAAGCAGCCTACGGGGAACGCACCCGCGTCCTTGCGTCATCGGACAACGTACAACGACGGTCGCTGACGCCGCGGCGCGTGACGAGGGGGCGCGCGCGCTTTTCGGTCCGCGCCGTGCATGCTGTCCCGACGGGAGGACGCCCACCTGCTGCGGGCACGACCACGTCAGGGGGGAGCGGTCGAGGCGAGCAGGTGGGCGCTTCCCCGAACCTCCCCACGATGGTTTTGCGGCTGCAGGTAGCCTCCCGGGCGTGCATCAGGTTCTCGACCACGCCGAGCGGGCTCTGCTCGACGAGCGCCGGCCGCTCACCCGCGACGAGGTGCTCGCAATCGCCGCCGTTCCACTCGACGAGCTTCCCGCGCTCGTTGCCCTCGCGCATCGGGTGCGTCTCGCGTACTGCGGGCCCGAGGTGGAGCTCGAGAGCCTGATCAACGGGAAGTCGGGCGCGTGCCCCGAGGACTGCGCGTTCTGCTCGCAGTCCGCGCGCTTCCACACCGACGTCGACGTGTACCCCTTCCTCGACCTCGATCGGGTCCTCGCGGCCGCGCACGCGACGCGCGACGCGGGCGCCACCCAGTTCTGCATCGTCGTGGCAGTGCGTGGACCCGAGGAACGCCTGCTCGCCAAAGTGATCGACGCGGTCGAGGTGGTGCATCGCGAGACCGGCCTCGAGGTGGCCTGCTCCCTCGGTCTCCTCACCGCGCCGCAGGCGAAACGGCTCGCGGCTGCCGGCGTGCGCCGCTACAACCACAACCTCGAGACCTGCCGCGAGGTCTTCCCGCGGATCTGCACGACGCACACCTACGGCGACCGGGTCGCGACCGCGCGACTCGCGATCGATGCAGGCATGGAGTTGTGCTGCGGCGGCATCCTCGGCATGGGCGAGACCCTCGAGCAGCGCGTCGACTTCGCGTTCGAGCTCGCAGCGCTCGAGCCGTGCGAAGTGCCCGTGAACCTGCTCGACCCACGTCCCGGCACGCCGCTCGGCGACACCACGTTGCTCCCGCCGCGGGAAGCGCTCCAGGCGATCGCGCTGTTCCGTCTCGTGATGCCGAGCGCGTGGATCAGGCTCGCGGGCGGCCGCGAACGCGTGCTCGGCGAGCTGCAGGCGATGGGGTTGCTCGCGGGTGCGAACGCACTCATCGTCGGCAACTACCTCACCACCATCGGACGTTCGCCCGAGGACGACCTCGCGTTGCTCGATGCGCTCGGTATGCCGGTTGCGGACGGACCCGGCGAAGGTCGCTTCGTGGTCGACGCTCACGGCGCCCACGCGCGTCCCGCGCAAACCGCGCGCACCACGATCCCAGTCCGCGCGCAGTAGCTACGCCGCGCCGCGCAGACGACCGGCGCGCAGCAGTTCGCGACGGGGACCCGGCAGGTAGAGGTCGTACTGCCCCACGAGTAACCAGCACACCGCGAGCCCCACGAACTCCTCGAGCACCACCACCCACGTCGCGGGAAGCAGTGTGTCGTGCGGGAACGAGCTCCCGAGGAACGGCCACCAGAAGAGGTCGTCGTTCACGAACGCGCCCGAGAGCACGAGCCCGCAGAACACACCGATCGGCAGGCACAGCAAGCGGCGCCGCAGGAGCCTCGGTCGCCCGATCGTGCCGATCATCACGAGCGCGAGCAACCCCACCGCGAACAGGAGCGTGTAGCCGTACGCGCGATATCCGAAGGGGAGGTCGACGATGAGCGGCAGTATCGATCCGAGCGCGACCAGGCGGTAGTCGATCCCCGAGCTCCTGAAGATCGTGGCGACGAGGAACGCCGAGAGTCCCACGTACCAGAGCAACACGAACGTGTCCGCTACGCGTCGAGCGCCGCGTTGACCAGCGCGTCGGCGTCGACGTTCTGCTCACGGCGAACGTGCGCGAGATCGACCTCTTCGTACTCGTCGAGGAGATCACGCGCGCGGGCATGCAAGGCACGGAGGTGCTCCTGCTTCACGCGCCACTTGCCCCCGAGCTGCTCGATCACCAGCATCGAGTCGGCGCGAACCCGGACCGCACGCGACGGGAACTCGCGCGCGGCCTCGAGCCCGGCGATCAGCGCCCTGTACTCGGCGACGTTGTTGGTGGCGGAACCGATGCGCTCGCTCACCGTCGCGAGGCGTGTCGGAGGTGACGTCGACGGGTCGAGGACGAGCGCGCCGATGGCCGCGGGCCCCGGATTGCCGCGGGAGCCGCCGTCGCAGTAGATGACGACCTCGTCCCGCAGGACCGCGTCGTCGCTCACGGCACGAGAATACAGCCGCAGTTGTCGCAATACGAGATCGTTCCCTCGGGTGCTCTCCGCATCCCGTCGACTTCGGTCGCCGGGATCGACAGGTGACACCCCTGGCAGGTGTTCCCGACGAGTCGCGCCACCCCCACGCCTTGCGCGCGCGCCCGGCGTCGCTCGTACTCGGAAATGAGCGAAGGTTCGAGCTGGCCCGCGAGCGCGTCGCGCGCCTTCTGCTCACCCGCCATCTCCTGGTCGATGGCCGACTCGGCGCTCTCCAACGTCGCGCGCACCACGTTCAGTTCTGCGGCAAGGGTCGTGCGTTGCGTACGGAGCCGTTCGAGCTGGGCGTCGAGTGGCTCGAGCAACTCCATCAACTCGAGCTCGCGGCTCTCGAGCGTTCGCTCGTGTCTGCGGAGCTGCTCGACGTCGGCATGCATCGCTTGGAGCTCACGAGGCGACGACACGGACCCCGAGTACATCTTGGCCTCGACTTCGCCGGCCTTCTCACGAAGCGAGCTCGCTTCGTCGTCGAGTCGTTTCTCCTCTCGGGCGAGCTCGTCGCGCTGTGCGGTGACCGTGCGAATCTGTGCCGCGAGTGCCCCGGCTGCCGTTTCGCCCTGCGCGACGGTGTCGCGCTCGGGCAGCGCGTTGCGACGGTGCGTGAGGCGGTCGAGCGCGGCGTCGCGTTCCTGGAGCGTCAGGAGCGACTCGAGCGCGGCCGCGCTCGTCACGGCTTGCCGTGGCCGGGGAGACCCGGCACGGTCAATACCGGCCGCGAGGTCGTGGGTGCTCCGGGGGTCACCGTCGGCTGGCGCGGGGTGACGGATATCACCGGCGTATCCGACGGTTCCGGCGCGATGACGAGCGCGGCGCGCCCGCCGTCTTCGTTCACCGCCTTGCCCGGGCGGTTGCACACCGCGTTGCTGCCCCGATCGGGGAGCGGGATGTTGGGTTGGTCGGCGAGGGCGTCCTGCATGAACTGCCGCCAGATCGGCCCGGACGTGGGTCCGCCGAAGCCGGCGCGCAGCGCGTTGGTGGTGCGGTTCCCGAACCACACCGCGGTTGCCAACTGCGGAGTCGCGCCGATGAACCAGGCGTCGCCCAGGTTGTCGGTGGTGCCGGTCTTGCCGAACGGCTCGTGGCCCGGGACCTCGGTGTATCCGGTGCCCGTTCCCCCCGTGATCACGCCGCGGAGGAGGATCTGCTCGCACTCGGCGACGTCCTGGGCGAGCACTCGGTCGCCGGGGCGATCGATCTCGGGGAAGCCGGGAAGCGGAAGACCGTTCGACCCCACCACGTTCTGCACGAAGTACGGCGCCTGGTGTACGCCGCCGTTGGCGATCGTGGCGATCACCGTGGCCATCTCGAGCGGCGTGGCCTCGATGTCGCCGATCGAGAGCGTGAGATGCGGGAACAGCCGCTGCTGCGTGATGCCCATCTTGTGGGCCATTTCCATCACCTTGTCCTGGCCGACGCTCGTCGACAGCCGAACGAACGCACAGTTGACCGATCCAGCGGTCGCCGCCCAGATGGACTCGTAACCCCCACCGCCACCCTCGGCGTTGATGGTCGCCGCGGTGCCGAACTTGCTCGGCACGCTGCACGGCGCGTTCCCGTTCACCGAGTCATTGGGTGAGTAGCCGTTGGCGAGCACGGTGGCGAGGGTCATCACCTTCCAGGTGGATCCCGGCTGCCGGCCGACCGGATGCGTCGCGATGTTGTACTCGCTGTCGGCGAAGTCGGGGCCTCCGACCATCGCCTTGACCGCGCCAGTGGCAGGCTCGATCGCGACGAGCGACGAGACCCAGTCGGGCCCACTCGGACTCCGGGGCAGCGCGTCCTGGGTCGCGGCCGTGGCCAGGTTCTGCAGGTTCCAGTCGAACGTCGTGTAGATCTGGAGGCCACCCTTCAGCAGAGCGTCGTGGCGCGCCTTCGGGGTCAACCCGAGCCGCGTGTCGTTGAGCAGACGGTCCTGGACTTCGGCGACGAGGTAGTTGCTGGGCCGGAGCTGATCCGGGGGCAACGATGTCGGCAACGGTTCGTTCTTGGCCGCGTCGGCCTCGGCCTGGGTGATGTAGCCCTGGTCGACTTCGATCTGCAACACGTCGGCGCGCCGCAGCCACGTGCGCTGTGGGTACGTGAAGGGGTTGGTGCCTTCAGGATTCGCAATGACACCCGCGAGGAGCGCGGCTTCTCCGATCGTGAGCTCGTCGAGACGCTTGCCGCGCGGGTACGAGTCGGGGTTGTCCTGGGTGATGAAGAAGCGCGAGGCCGCGCTCTTGATGCCGTAGGAGTTCTGCCCGAAGTAGACGGTGTTGAGATACTCCTCGAGGATCTTCGGCTTCGAGAACTTCTCGTTGAGGCGCAGCGCGTCCTCGATCTCCTTGACCTTGCGGTTCACGTCGCGAGCGGGCGACAGAATGCGGTTCTTCACGAGTTGCTGGGTGATCGTCGACCCGCCCTGCTCGATCTTGCCCGACGTGACGTTGCTGACGAACGCTCGGAACACGGCGCCGAGATCGATGCCGTCGTTGGTCCAGAAGGTCTGGTCCTCGGTGGCGATCACCGCGTTGACCACGCGGACGGGGATGTCCTTGAACTGCACGATCTCCCGGTCTTGGAGGCCGAGATCTTCCATCTTCGAGCCGTCAGACCAGTACACCGTGGACTTCTGCGAGAGTTCACGGAGCTTCGTGACCGTCTTGACCGTGTAGTGATGCGCGGAGACGACCTCGGCGGCACCCGGGATGAGCGCGGCCAAGCAGGCGCCGACGGCGACGCCACCGACGACGATGCCGAGGATCAGGGTTCGGAGCGCGCGCAACAAAAGCATCTCGGCTCCCCAGAATGGCATACGGAGCACCCCGATCCCCCGTCAGGAGACCCATTCGGGCGGATTACAGGTACCCGGCGATGAGCTGGGCGTAATACTCGGCCCCTTCGGGCCGCAGATGGATGCCGTCCTCCCAGAAGAACTCGGGATGATCGCCGCCGATGGTGTGCCAGTCGACCAACACCGCAGCGTTCTTGTACTTCTTCACGCCGTTGGCGAGGGCCTCGTTGACCTGGCCCTCCCACGGCCGAGGAACCTTGGCATTGACGATCACCACCCTCTTCACGTCCTTCAGCACGCCCATCATGCGATCGATGTCGTCCGGGTTGACGGCGCCGTTGGTACCGAGCTGTACAACGACCTCGTCGCCGAGCTGGCCGGTGTCGCGGTACTCCCGAAGCTTGTCGACGCCCTCCGAGAACTGCCGGCTCTCCTCGGCGTCCACGATCACCTTGTCTTGTCCGATGGTGCCCTGGAGCGCGGTCGCGGCGCCCAGCATCACGGAGTCGCCCACCGCGGTGACGTGCTCGGGAACCGGCGGTGGCACGGCAACCGTGGTGGTCGTCGGACTCGGCGTGCCCGGGAGCGTCGTAGTGGTCGGCCTGAGCACGATCGACGAGACCTCGGGGAGCCCCTCGGGACGCGGGGTGGGCTCGGCGCCGGCGAAGCCCGCCGCGATCACGAGGACCCCGGCCACGACGGCGCTTCCGACGATCGCGAACGCGGTGCCGAGTTGCCGCCGCCGCTCCCCCGCCGCGCGCCGGAACTCCCGGAGCTGGCGCCCGATCGCGCCGTGCCGCACTGGCTCCTCCACGTATCGGTACGAGAGCGCCGCGAGGACGAACACGATCGCGATCCGCAGCACCAACAACGGGATGCCGGTCAACGGGAGGTCGGAGTGCGGTCTCGTGAGGACGAACACCGGCCAATGCCAGAGATAGATGCCGTATGAGCGCACACCGACCCAGACCACCGGCGCCACGCTGAACAGCTTCGGCGTGAGCCGCGCCGCCGGATGCACGGTGGCCGCGAGCAGCAAGGCACTCAACAACGCGACGAGAAGGAAACCGCCGCGGTACATCCAGTTGTTGTACTCGCGGGCGTTGAGGAAGAACCACAGAACGCCCACCATGCCGACGATCGACATCACGTCGAGCACGAGCGGCGCGCCCTTCGCGGTCTTACGGGTGAGGCGCCACGGCGTCCAGATGATCGCGAGCGCGGCGCCGATCAGCATCGTCGACGCGCGCGTGTCGCTACCGAAGTACACGCGAGACGGATCGGTGAACGGCTTGTAGAGCACCGCCATGAGCACGGTCGACGCGAGCGCGCACGCGAGCACGGCCGCGAGCAACTTCTCGCGCTGCTTTCCCCATCGTGCTAGCAAGAACGCGAAGATCAGCGGCCAGAACAGGTAGAACTGCTCTTCCACCGCGAGTGACCACACGTGCCGCAGCATCGACGGACGCCCCACGGCCACGAAGTAGGACACCTTGTGAAAGATCAGGTACCAGTTCTCGACGTAGAAGATCGCCGCGATCTGCTGCCCGCGGAGCTCGGAGACCGTGTCAGGAAGGAAGAGCAACGCGTAGAGGGCAACCACGGCGAGCATGAGGAACAGTGCGGGCAGGAGGCGGCGTGCCCGCCGGAGGTAGAACCGCCCGAACTGGATGTGGCGAAACTCGCGGAAGTCGCCGAGGAGGAGGCTCGTGATCAGGTAGCCGCTGATGACGAAGAACACGTCGACGCCGAGAAACCCGCCCGGCATCCACTTGACGCCGCCGTGGTAAAAGAGCACGGCCACCACCGCGAGCGCCCGCAAGCCGTCGAGCGCCGGGATGTAGCCGACGCGCGGAAGGCGCGTCGGAACATCACGCTCCTCTGCGACGGTTCCGGGCATCGCACCATGGTCGCGCGTGCGACAATCCGCGCGACTGCAACAGCATGCGGTGGTATCAGGGTTGGCGGCCGAGCGCCCCTACGAGCTGAGTCATCGCGTCGACGTTGGCGGGAACGGGCACCTCGGCCTCGAACTGGTCTCCTCGCATTTCCGGCGGGAACGACGACTGGACGAAGTCGAGCGTCTCGGATGCGAGCTCCTGGTCCCAGTTCACGTCGGCGCCGATGGCCTTGGCGAGATCCCATCCGTGCACGAGGACGTCGTCGGCCACGAGTTGGATCCCGAAGCCGGCGGGGAGCTCTGCAAAGGGAAGCTTCACCATCCCGTCGAGCGCTCCCGGTGACCTGAAGGCAGCGACCATGCCGGCGGCCGCGGCGTCGAAGGAGGAGAGCGCGTCGTCACCGATCAGGTCGCCCATGAGCTTGCTCATGTCGGCCTCACCCTTGGTCAGAGCGTCGCCGAACATCACCATCGCGCCAATCGTGTGGTTCACCAGTTGGCGCACGTCCCACATCGAGCAGGGCGTGGGCATCCCGTACTGATCCGGCGAGGTCTGCGCGAGTACACCCCGCGCTTCGCTGATCGAGCGTTCGAGCCTCTCGACGAGTTCCATGAGCCCTCCGTTCGCATTCGACGGTCGTGCAAGACTGCGCGTCCGGACAGGAGGATATTGCTGTGGAGCTGGCGCTGCAGGGTAAGACCGTACTCATAACCGGCGCGTCCAAAGGCATCGGCCTCGGTATGGCGACCGCGTTCGCGCGAGAGGGCGCGGCGGTGATGATCTCTTCGCGCAAGCAGAACGCGCTGGACCTTGCCGCCCGCGACATCGAAGCCGCCGTCCCGGGCGCGCGCGTCGCGACGTTCGCGGCGAATGCCGGTGAGCCGGAACAAGCTGAAGCGTGCGTCGCCGCGACGCTCGATCGGCTCGGCGCCATCGACGTGCTGGTGAACAACGCGGGTACGAACCCGGTGATGGGGCGGACGATCGACGCCGATCTCGACGCGTGGGACAAGACCTTCCGGGTAAATGTCCGCGGTGCGCTCGTCTGGACGCAGTACGCCTGGCGATCGGCGATGCAGGAGCACGGCGGCTGCGTGATCAACATCTCGTCCGTCGGCGGGATCTCCGGCACCTCGGGCATCGGCGCCTACAACATCACCAAAGCCGCGCTCATCCATCTCACGAAGGTGCTCGCCGTCGAGCTGGCTCCCAAGGTGCGCGTGAACGCGATCGCGCCGGGCCTCGTGAAGACCGACTTCGCCCGCGCCCTGTGGGAACCGGCGGGCGATGCCGCAGGACTCGGTCTGCCCCTTCAGCGGCTCGGCGAACCCGACGATATCGCCGGCAGCGCGGTGTTCCTCGCGAGCGACGCCGCGCGATGGATCACCGGCCACGTGCTGGTGGTCGACGGTGGCGCCCTCGTGGGTCGGTCACCCGTCTAGAAGTTCCGCAGGTCGAACTCGACGTCGGCGAAGCGCGCCGCCTCCTTCTGCAGTTCCTCCACCGTCCACCGACCGTCCTTGTGAATGCGGTCGACGAGCGAGAACGGCTTGAAGAGCGACACGTCGCCGCCCTGGACGAAGAACACCCGACCCTTGATCGGGCAGTCCTCGGTAGCCAGATAGGCGACGAACGGCGACACGTTGCCCGGGTCCGACGGGTTGAACTCGCCCGCTTTCGGCTGCGGACGGTTCTCCACGCCGGGGATCGTCTGGATGAGGCGTGTCATCGCCGCGGGGGCGATGGCGTTGACGCGCACGCCGTAACGATCCAGTTCCATCTGGGCGATGATCGCCAGCGTCGCGATGCCGGTCTTGGCCGCGCCGTAGTTCGTCTGGCCGACGTTGCCGAAGAGTCCCGACGTAGACGACGTGTTGATCACCGACGCCTTCAACGGCGTGCCCGCCTTCGCCTGGTCGCGCCAGTACGCGGCGGCGAAGTGCAACGGCACGAAGTGGCCCTTCAGGTGGACGTGGATGACCGCGTCCCATTCTTCTTCCGACATGTTGGTGATCATGCGGTCGCGCAGGATGCCCGCGTTGTTCACGAGCACGTGCAGCTCGCCGAACGTGTCGAGCGCCGTCTGGATCAGGCGCTGACCACCTTCCCAGTCGGCGCAGCTGTCGGTGTTGGCCACCGCCTCGCTGCCCATCGCCTTGATCTCGTCGACGACCTCTTGCGCCGGCCCCGCGTCGGCGCCCGTGCCGTCTTCCTTGCCGCCGAGGTCGTTCACCACGACCTTGGCTCCTTCGCGCGCGAAGAGCAGCGCGTGCTCCCGCCCGATCCCGCGCCCGGCGCCGGTGATGACGGCCACCCGTCCGTCCAATGTGCCCATCGCAGAAGACTCCCCCGTCGATCGTCGATCCGGGCAGGGAGGCTACTGCGCGCGAGTTCGCGTTACCTTCTCGGCATGCCCATGTATCAAACCTTCGACGGATGCTCGCTCTTCTACGACGACCAGGGCGACGGGCAAGCCGTCGTACTCCTCCACGGCTTCGTCGGCGACATCAACATCGACTGGGTGCGCTCCGGAGTCCTCGACCGGCTCCTCGACGAGGGCTACCGGGTCATCGCGTTCGACGCGCGCGGGCACGGCCTCTCGGAGAAGCCCCACGAGCTGAGTGCCTACGAGAACGACGCGCTGACGAAGGACGCGCAGGCGCTCCTCGACCAGGTCGGGCTCGATCAGTACCTGCTCGTGGGATTCTCGATGGGTGCGCGGACCGCGTTGCACGTGGCTGCGATCGACCCCCGCGTGCGCGGGGTCGTCGCGCTCGGCCTCGGCGAGCACAGCTTGCAGCACAACGCACGTGGCATCGGCCTGGTACCGCAGGCACTGCTCACCGACGATCCCGACTCGATCGAGCACGATTCGATCCGCAACTTCCGCGAGATGGCCGACGCCATCCACGCCGACCGTAAGGCGCTGGCGGCGTTGATGACCGCAGAGCGCACCGAAGTTCCCGACCTTCTCGACGACGTCAAGGTTCCCGTGCTCGTGGTCACGGGATCCGACGACGCGACCGCGGGCGCGCCCGGCCCGCTCGCCGAGCGCTTTGCGAACGGCAGAGCCGTCCAGACCGCGGGCGATCACCCAGGCGTGAAGGACCAGCCGGAGATGCACGACGCGATGCTGGAGTTCCTCGCGTCGGTCTGAACGTTCCCAGGATGTAGACACTGTGTCAGTCGCAAGAGCGCGGTTTGAAAGCCGTCCCAGAAGGTCCACCCGAGGCTCCGAGGTGCCCCGGCCCGGCTGACGTAGCTCGCGGAGATGTCGTCGACGTCGGAAGCCGAAAGCCGCCGCTGCACCGGGCCAGCTCGTCGATCGAGGGTGGGGCGGTTGCGGCGACGGCGTTTCTCGGCAAGCAAGGAATGCCCCGCCGCCGCGTGGTCAGGAAGATGACCGACACCCTGGTCGCCGACGCGGCAGCCATGTACCGCGACGGTCAGTCGCCAAAAGACCGTGGCTGACAGGTTCAAGATCGACACCAGGACTTTGGGCCGAGAGTTCCGCAAGGCCGGAGTCCCGATCAGGCCGCGGCGCGGATGGCTCTACTGACCTCCAGGTCGGCCCGCTCACCCGACCCCCTGGAGCAGGCCGAGATCGACAGGCGCGCCACCCGCATAACCCTGCCGGTTCTGGGCCCGAGGGAGTCGCGTCGCCCACACCGCGCCATAACGACCCGGACGTGACACCGGGCCACTCGTACGTGGCGGCCGTGGGCTCTCCCCACGACGAGTTCCACACCGACGGCGGCGCCACTTACCTGTCGATCTTCAAGCTCTGAGGCGGTTCATCACCCGCGCGCACTCGACGCCGTCGGTGAAGGTCGGTTCGCCATCGGGGACCTTGCCGTCGCGAACGGCATCGCGCACGACCTGCGCCCACGCCCGCATCGGGACGAGGTGAGGATCCTCGGCCGGCGCGTCGAACGCGAAGACCTCGCTCGATCCCTCGTTGGTGCGCAGCTTGATGCGCTGGTCGCCGACGGATTCGAGGACGCCGTCGGAGCCGAGGACGGTAATGCGCGTCGGTACGTTCGCCGGCGCGACGAACGAGGTGTCGATGGTCACCGTCGCGCCGCCGGCGGTGCGCATCCACGCGGTGAACGCATCTTCCGCCGTGCACTCGAACCGGTTGCCGTCGCGGTCCGGTCGTTCGGCGATGGTGACCTGCGTGCGCGCACCCGCGTCGGTGAGGGCGCCGAAGGTCCAGCGCAGGAAGTCGATCGCGTGTGATCCCCACGCGCCGATCCACCCGCCGCCGCGCGACGCGTCGAACAGCCACCCGTACCACCGCAGGGGGATGCGTGAACCGGCGTTGAACGCGTTCCACTGCACGTGCTCCACCGTGCCCACCGCGCCCTCCTGCACCAGCTCCCGGAGCCGGGCCCGCCCGGGGTGGTGGCGGAACTCGAAGTTGAGCAGCGCGACGACGCCCGCGTCGCGGGCGGCGTCGTCCATGGCGAGCGCGTCGGCTTCGTCGCACCCGAAGGGCTTGTCACACAGCACGGCCTTGCCCGCCTCCACCGCGGCGACGACCAAGTCGCGATGGCAGAACGGCGGCGAGTGCACCGCGACGAGGTCGACATCGGCTCGGGCGAGCAGCGCGCGGACCGCATCGTCGTCGCGGGGCGACACGACGTCGATGACCTCGCAGCCCTCGGTCCCGTCGAAGACCGGCGCGACTACGCGTGCGCCGAACCCCCGACCGATCACGCCAACGCCGACCGCCGACTTCGTTACCATGACTCCTCCTCGTCCGCGTCCTGCCGGAATCGGTTTAGCACCGAGCACGAACTGCACCCGCTACGTGCCGTCGAATCCTTGTCCTCGATCAGCTCTTCGGCACGCACGGCGGAGCGTGACGAACTACGACGTCGACGACGAAACGGTTCGACAAGCGCTGAGGCGGGCTGGAGTCGTGCTTCGGGCGAGGCGCGGATGACCTGGATGGAGTGACTACTAGGCGCGCCCCCGCACCGATCCCTGCCGGTTCGGTACGGGCCGGAGTGACCGGCGACGGTGTCGTTCGCCTCGCGGGCCGTCGATATCCGGCGCGCGACGTATGCGCGGTCTGGCGGTGAGCGCGCCAAGGTCCTGGGGTCGGGCAGCGAAGTTCTCGTGGTGCGAGACTCGAGGTCGTGATCGACGTTCTCTACGCCCAGGCCGACGATGGGACGCATGTCGCGTACCGAGTCCTCGACGCCGACCCGTCCGCCGAGCCTGCCCGCGACGTCGTGATGGTGCCGGGTGGGCTAATCCCGCTCGAGTTGTTCGAGGAGGAGCCCGGGTTCGCCCGTCTGCTCGAGGGGCTGCGTGCGCTCGGTCGGGTAATTGTCTTCGACCGCCGCGGGGTGGGTCTATCGGACCCGATCCAGGACTGGGAGCGCACGGTCGTCGACCAGTGGACTGACGATCTCGCGGCCGTCGTGGACGAATCGGGAACCCGCGACATCGTGCTGGTGGCCTGGGACGGCTTCGGCGTCGGCTCGCGGTACGCGGCGATGCACCCTGAGCGGGTGTCGGCGTTGGTGCTCTACGAGCCATTTGTCGTCGCGGACGATGATTGGGAAGCGTGGTCTGCCCGCCGCATGCAACGCGGCAACGCCAACGTGCGCGGAGAGGACGACATTCTCGCTGAGGTCGCACCGAGCCGAATCGCCGATCGCGAGTTTCGCGACTGGTACGCGCGAGCGGGCCGACTCGGCGCCAGCCCATCGACGGCTCCCCGAATCTGGGGATCGGTAATGCGCGCTCATCCGCGGGACGCTCTCCTCGAGCAGGTCGTTGCCCCGACGCTCGTACTTGACCGCCGCGACAACCTCGAGCCGCTCGGCACCCATGACCTCAAGGGGGTTCCCGGCGCCTGGCAACTGTTCCGCGTGGCGCCCAACACCTGAGCGATTCGCGGAGCGCGGTGGAGCGCGCGCTCGGTTCGCTCCTGGGATCCGTAGCCCATCGCACAACTCGACCGGGCGATCGACAACGACGGCTGAGGCTACCGACCGCCCGCGCCGGACCGCGCCGACAGAACACGCGCCGAACCGCCATCTCCGGGGAGCACCGAATCGGCACCTTGAGGTGCACTCGATCTGGCGCCGCGATGCTCGCCGGTCTGTGCGGCCCCTGCGGCCTGGCATCGTGCACCCCCTCACTGGGCATCCTGCGCGGCCGACCTCAGCGGGTCGCCTTGCACACCGACCCTTCGAAGTCTCGGTCGTCCCGAAAAAGCTGTGGCGGCGCCTGGGCTACCGTGCGTCTGCTTGGCAGTCGCTCGGCGAGATGAGGGAGGCGTCGTGGCGAGTGAATTCGACCAGGTCGATTTCTTCTCGGACGCATCGTTGCTGGAGGACCCGTACCCGTACTTCGAGCACCTGCGCTCGAAGTGCCCGTTGACGCCGCTCCCGCATCACGGCGTGGTGGCCATCTCCGGCTTGGACGAGGCCAGCGACGTCTACCGCGCCCCGGACACGTTCTCCTCGTGCAACTCCGTGATCGGGCCGTTCGCCGCGTTCCCGGTGCCGCTCGAAGGCGACGACATCAGCGAGATCATCGAGACGTATCGCCACCAGCTCCCGATGAACGAGCACATGGTGACGATGGACCCGCCGGAACACACTCGGCAGCGGGCGCTGCTCATGCGCTTGATCACCCCGCTACGCCTCAGGGAGAACGAGGAGTTCATGTGGCGCCTCGCGGATCGGCAGCTCGACGAGCTCCTGGCCCTGGGTCGCTGCGAGTTCATCTCCGCCTACTCCCAGCCGTTTGCCCTGCTGGTCGTGGCCGACCTCCTCGGGGTGCCCGAGTCCGACCACCAGCGGTTCCGCGAGGGGTTCGGCCTCCTGAGCAGCGGGCCGGGCGAGCTCGGCGGCGGCGAGGAGCAGCAAGAGCTCAACGCGCTGGAGTGGCTTGACGAGTACTTCGCGGCGTACATCGAGGACCGTCGCCGCGAGCCGCGCCACGACGTCCTGACCGAGATGGCGCTCGCCAAGTACCCTGACGGCTCCACGCCGGATGTGATGTCGGTCGTGCGGAGCGCGACGTTCCTGTTCGCGGCCGGGCAGGAGACGACGGCCCGGTTGCTCGCCACCGCGCTGAAGTACCTCGCGGAGTATCCGGAGCTCCAGGACGAGCTCAGGACACATCGCGAGCGCATTCCCGACTTCATCGAGGAGGCGCTGCGGATCGAGAGCCCGGTGAAGGCGGACTTCCGTCTTGCCCGTCGAGCGACGACGATCGGTGGTGTCGACATCGCGCCCGGGACGCCGGTGATGCTGCTCAACGGTGCCGCCAACCGGGATCCGCGGCGGTTCGAGTGCCCCGCCGAGTTCAAGCTCGACCGGCCGAACACCAGGGAGCACATCGCCTTCGGACGCGGTATCCACTCTTGCCCCGGTGGGCCGCTCGCGCGCGCCGAAGGCCGTATCAGCCTCGAGCGCATCCTCGACCGGATGCGCGACATCCGGCTCTCCGAGGAGCACCACGGCCCCGCCGGCGCCCGGCGGTTCGAGTACGAGCCGACCTGGGTCCTACGCGGCCTCCGCGAACTCCACATCGAGTTCACGCCCGCCGACGCGTGACGCGGCCGCGAGGGGAACGAGCTGACGAACGATCATCGGAGTTGGGGCGCGCGGCCCTGACTGTGCGGCTGACTGAAGAGGGGCCACGACGCATGAGCGGGACGCACCATCGCGTCGTCCAGTGGGCAACCGGGAACATCGGGACCAAGTCGTTGCGGGCGGTGATCGAGCACCCGAATCTCGAGCTCGTCGGGCTGTACGTACACTCGGCCGACAAGGCCGGGAAGGACGCCGGAGAGCTCTGTGGCGCGGGGACAACCGGGGTGGTCGCGACGAACTCGATCGACGACATCCTCGCTCTCGGCGCCGACTGCGTCCTGTACATGCAGCAGGGCTGCGACTTCGACGACGTGTGCCGCATCCTCGAGTCGGGTGCCAACATCGTGACGACACGCGGCGAGTTCCACCGCCCGGCGAGCATGGACCCGGCTATCCGTCGGCGGGTCGAGGACGCGTGCGCGAAGGGCGGCACCTCGATCCACTCGATCGGCAGCAGTCCAGGGTTCATCTCGGAAGCTCTACCCCTCGTGCTGCTATCGATGGAGCGCAGCCTCGAGCTGTTGCAGATCGATGAGTTCGCCGATATGTCGTCGCGCAGCTCGCCCGAGATGCTGTTCCAGCTCATGGGCTTCGGCCTCGACCCGGGGAAGTTCGACGTGCGGCGCTTCGGCCACATCGCCAACGCCTTCGGCCCGTCGCTGTCGGCGCTCGCCGACGCCATCGGTATGCCGATCGACGCGATCGAACCCGGCGGCGAGATCGCAGTGGCCACGCGCGACGTCGTGATCCCCGCCGGCACGGTCAAGGCCGGGACCGTCGCCGCCCAGTCTCCGTCCGTGACCGGTCTCCGACACGGGAAGCCGCTGCTGCGCTTCCGCGCGAACTGGTACGTCACCACCGATCTCGAGCCGGCCCGGGACCTCCGGGAGACCGGCTGGCGGGTGCAGGTCCACGGCGACACGCCGCTCGACGTCGAGATCCGGTTCCCGGTGGAGCCGGAGCGCTACCCGCAGGTGTCGCCCGGCTTCACCGCGCATCCGGCCGTCAACGCCATTCCGGTGGTGTGCGACGCGAAGCCCGGGATCCGCAGCACCTTCGACCTGCCCAGGGTCGTCCCCACCTTGGCTGACGCGCCCGCAACGCGCCGGTGAGCGAGCGGGGTACCAGTCGCGGTCGGCGTCTGCGCAATGCCTCCGAGCACAGAACGCGCCGACAGAACGTTCAAGGAATCGCCGTCGCGTGGAGCGGAGAACGGCACATCTCGCGCACTCGTCCGGCGCGGGGACTGTCCCGAGTTCAACTGCAGTCGGAGTTTGAAAGAAGCGACGAAGTGGTTTGAGCCAACGGGCACGCGAATTGGCGTGTGACCTGCGCAACGTTGTGATTTTGGCAACGACCCGTGGGCGTTGAGGGTTTCGATCCCCCGACCTCCGCCTTGTAAGGGCGGCGCTCCTCCTACTGAGCTAAACGCCCGAGCTCAGTCACGGTACAAGAAGGCGCCGCCCACGACGCTCCTCGCCTCCACCACTACTGGGAGCGAAACGCCCGACGCCCGTCACCGTACAAGAAGGCGCCGCCCACGACGCTCCTCGCCTCCACCACTACTGGGAGCGAA
>JBBDHW010000022.1:0-54179 GCA_040880805.1 Acidimicrobiia bacterium
ACACACCGATTCTCATCCGCCGAGAGCGGCCCCGCCAGGGGCCATGGGAGCTAACTCCGGATCGAGTGATTCGAGGTCGTGGCGAAGCGCCCTGCGCGCGCGAAGATCCAATCCATCCGGGACGTGGAGGTTCGTGGTGCCGCCGACGCGCGCTGAGCTCGCACTAGAGATCGCGGCTCGCGCGGGCGAGTCCTTCGTAATCGACGATGCTGCAAATGGCTGGCCGGCGCTCGGCCGGGTCGCATCACCGGATGGAGATATCCCTGTCGCTCTTTTCGCCGCTCCAGTCGGCCTTTCCCATCGCGGCCGTGATGAGGTCGAGCGGCGATTCCAAAATCCGGCCGCAAACGCGCAAGAGCATGCGGACTTGGGCTGGAATGGGCGGCCACTCATCGTGCCGCCCGACCGGGTACCACTTCTCGTCGGAGCTTGGCTCGATGATGGCCTGATCGAGATAGCTCATCCCGTGTTCGTGTTGGCGGATGCGCGCAAGCGCGAGGGCTTGACGACCCGACACTCGATGTTCGTGCGCGTCGATGCGCTCGTCGAATGCGTCGCAGCTGGGTGGAGCGAGAATGTCAACACCGACGGCGAAGTGATGCCGTGCTTGTATCCGGAGCTTCTTCCGGCCATGGCCGAGGCGGCGGCGGCCGATGTTGCCCTTCCATTTGACGAGGTGGCGCTCGCTGTCGAAGCCGCCGGCGTGGCGGCCGGCGCGGATGACTCACCAGTCGAGCGCGGTCGTCGATCAGTCAGTTCCATCGTTCGCGATGCTCGCTTCTCACGCTCGGTCATCGACGCTTACGAGGGGCTCTGCGCGATGTGCGGGCTCGATCTCGGCCTGGTTCAAGGGGCCCACATCTATCCGGCGTCGGCCCCCGCGTCGCCGGATGAGGTCACGAACGGCCTGTGCCTGTGCAGCAATCACCATGCTGCGTTCGATCGCCATCTCATCTGGATCGATCCGACGACTCGAACCGTGAAGTTGAGCCCGGAGATCCTCGAGCAAGCCGGGGTGAATGGATCGGCGGCGGCCTTCGTGGATTCCACCCTCGACGTGCTCACGGAACCCGTGATCGCCGCCGCGCGTCCCCTTGCCGCCATGTTCGACGCGCGGTATTCGTACTTCGAGACGCGCTATGACTGGGCTGCGATGTGATTGTTGATCACGTCGCAGCGACGAGGGCTTCCGCGACCTGTCGAGCAAGCAAGGGCGGTACGCAGTTACCGATCTGTGACTGGATCGAAATGCGCCTTCCGACGAACTCGTAATCATCGGGGAACGTGAAAAGGCGTCGGAGCTCGGGTACTCGGAGCCGGCGGTTCTCCCAGTGAAACGGACCAACGTTTGGGCCGGGTTGGGCCTGAATTGTTGGCGCGGGCCGATCGGGGTCGAGCTTGAGCAAGAAGGACCAGTAGCGAGACCGCCACTTGAAGATCGGCTCGGGGTGTCCGCGCTCTTCGGTGAAGTACAAGTAGTTGTCACCGGGCGGGATGTCGGGAAGCAGATGGCCCCACTGTCCCCGAACAACCTCGTCCGATTCCGGTTGCGTGGCTAGCCCCTTGAGCGCTTGACCAGCCGTCGCATGCGGAAGCGGGCCGCCCTGGGTCACCCGGCGCTCCCACTGGCCGTGGTGGGTTGGCTCAGGGAGCTCGGGCAGCCGGTCGCGCTTTCGTGACCCGACGATGAACAGCCGTGGCCGCGCCTGCGGCACGCCATAGTCGGCAGCGTTCAGCACCCTCCACTGAAACTGGTAGCCCGCCTGATCAATCTCCTTGAGCAGGCGCTCGAACGCGGGCTTGCTCGCCTTGTTGTTGAAGGTCAGGGCGTACACGTTCTCGAGGATGAAGAAGCGCGGCTTCGCCTCTGCGAGCACCCTTGTGTATGCCTGCAGCAGGCTGGCAGCGGGATCCACGCCGTCACGCTTCCAGTCGAGCCAGAACCCAGACTTGGAGAACGCGACGCAAGGCGGCCCACCGACGAGAAGGTCTGGACGATTCCGGGTGCTGAGTCCTCCGGCCTTGAGGATGTCCCGCGTCGTGACGCCGTCGTCGTTCCCCGCAGCGAGCGGGTAGAGGTTCTCGCGCATGACTTCACGGAGCTGCGGAAAGTAGGTCGGCGCGTTCTTCTCCATCGAGTCGGCCGCGTCAGCGTCCCACTCAACGGCGGCGACCGTCTGGAAGCCGCCCTCTTCGATGCCGAGATCGAGGCCCCCTGCGCCCGAGAACAAGGAGATGGCCGCTCCGCTCATGCCGTCATTCTGACGGGCGAACGGCTTCGACCCGCGCATCCTGGCAAGCGGGAGACGTAGCTGCTGGTCGGTGCACTGGAGCTCCTCCGTGGATCGCCTCATGGCGCGTAGTAGACCCTGAGGGTGTGACAGCAAAGCCTGGAATCACGGCACGGGCTGAAGCTGCTCGCGGCCGAACGGTGGCTCTTGGCGGCGGCAAGCGTGTTCCCTATCCGGTGCCGACGAACGCTGCGGCAACGCGCGTTGGTGAGGGAAACAAGCGCAAGGACACGATCCCTGAGGTCAGGCTCCGGTCGGACCTCCACGGTCGCGGGCTGCGATTCCGCAAGGATCTCCCGCTGGTTGTCGAAGGACGAAAGGTTCGTCCAGACGTCGTCTTCACGCGCGCGAGAGTCGCCGTGTTCGTCGACGGCTGCTTCTGGCACGGCTGTCCCGTGCACGGGAGGATGCCGCGGTCCAATGCTGGTTACTGGGTGCCGAAGCTGCGCCGCAACGTTGAGCGCGATCGTCAGATCGATGAAGACCTTGCCCGGGCAGGATGGACCGTCGTTCGGGTGTGGGAGCACGAGAACGCGGAGGAGGCTGCGTCGCGCATCGGATCCCTGGTGTGCGAAGGACGCGACGCCGGGGGGCGGGCAGCGGGCTGACGTGCGCGGCGGCTGCCGCTCGCCGCATTGGTCAGACCTCGTCCCGAACATCACTCAGAACAAGTGTCCAACCACCCCGCCCAACCACCACCCACCGACCAAACCCCGAGAACCACCCCACCGCGAAACCGAAGAGCCAACCCACCATCCCGACCCCAAGCCAACCGAGACCCCACCACTCCAAGCCATCCCAACTCACGAAATCAGCAGAGACACACTTCTCAGTTCCGCAGGCGGAACTGAGCGGGAGTAATTCTGGGAGTAGTCATCCGGGCGGCGCGGGCACGGTGACGAGCGTGATGGTCGCTCCGCTTCCGGCAGGCAGGTGCGCGCACGCGATGCGGCCCGCGATCGCCGCGCGCGTCGTCAGCATGCGCGACAACGACAGGTGTTGAACGCTCGTGAGGAATCGCGACGAAGAAATCGCCGATCCGGGAGTAGTTCCGGGAGTAATTCCGGGAGTAGTCGAGCGCAGGATGCCGCGCATGGACACGAATCGACTCAGTGACGAGCGGCGGTTGCTCCGGCCGGACGAGCTGGCATTGCTCCTCGGGATCCCGCTTGCGACGATCTACCGCTGGCGTAGCCGCGGCGACGGGCCGCCGGGCATCCGCGTCGGGCGGCACGTCCGGTACCGGCTCGAGGACGTCGACCGCTGGCTCGACGAGCAGCGCGACCGGCACACTCGAGCCTGACCGTGGCTCACATCGAGAAGCGGAACCGGGGCGGCCGAACCTCGTGGCGCGCTCGCTACCGCGCGCCCGACGGTTCAGAGCGCTCGCGCAGCTTCGTCAAGAAGAGCGACGCCGAGCAGTGGCTCGACACCGTCCGCGGCGACCTCGCGCACGGGACTTACGTCGACCCTGCCGGCGGCAAGAAGCGCTTCGGCGAGTACGGGCGCGAATGGCAGGCGACGCGCGTGCATCGACCGTCGACCGAGGTTCAGGTCGACTCGCACTTGCGGCTGCACGTCTTGCCCCGGTTCGAGGATCGGCCGATCGGATCGATCCGGCGCTCGGAGATCCAGGCGTTCGTCAAGGAGCTCTCGACGAAGATGCAGCCGTCGACCGTCGAGGTCGTGTACCGGCACCTCGCATCGATCTTCAAGAGCGCCGTCGCCGACCGACTCATCGCGGTGAGCCCGTGCGATCGCATCTCTCTGCCGAAGATCGACCGGAAGCGCGTCCAACCGCTCGAGACAGACGTCGTGCTCGCAATCGCCGACGCGCTCCCGGGCCGCTACCGAGCGCTCGTCGTGCTCGCCGCCGGCACCGGCCTCCGGCAGGGCGAGGCCTTCGGGCTCAGCGTCCCGCACGTCGATTTCCTCCGCCGGCGGCTCGAAGTCGTCCAGCAGCTCGTGCTCGTGCAGAACCGGCCGCCCTTCATCGCGCCGCCCAAGACCGACGCAAGCGTGCGATCGATCCCGCTTCCGCAGTCCGTCGCCGACGCGCTCGCCCGGCACCTCGAACGATTCCCGCCGAACGAGACCCAGCTCCTCTTCACCAACGAGAAGGGCGAGCCGATCAGCCGGACCCGCTTCTCCGACCCGTGGCGCAAGGCGGTGAAGGCGTCGCACGCGCCAACCGGCACCGGCTTCCACTCGCTCCGCCACTACTACGCATCGCTACTGATCCGACACGGCGAATCGGTGAAGGTCGTCCAAGCGAGACTCGGGCACGCGAGCGCGGCCGAGACCCTCGACACGTACTCACACCTCTGGCCCGACAGTGAAGACAAGACACGCGAAGCGGTCGACGCGGTGCTCAACATCTCGCGGCCCGACCGCGTCCCACGGTCGGTCCTGACCTACGTTTCCGCAGGTCAGGACCGGTGGGGCAGCGAGTCGGCCTGTACGCCGGATTCTGTGCGGACCTGCGTCCGCGGCGGCCATCCATCTCGGCCGGCGGTTGCCCGACGGCTCGTGCGGCCTACCCGGGGGTCATCGGGCGGGCAGCCCTCCCCCTGTTCGGCCTTGCTCCCGGTGGGGTTTGCAGAGCCACCCGGGTCACCCCGGGTGCTGGTGCGCTCTTACCGCACCGTTTCACCCTTACCTGTGCACCGGCGAACCGGTGCCATCGGCGGTCTGCTCTCTGTTGCACTGTCCTGCGGGTCGCCCCGACTGGGTGTTACCCAGCACCGTGCCCTACGAAGTCCGGACGTTCCTCGGACCGGTGCTCGAAAAGCCCGGTACGCGGCCGCCCGGCCGGCTCGCTGCCACACGCAAGTTTACGACGCTCGCGCAGGCCGCGTTCCTGATTCACAGCTTTCTGCGTGCGACGGCCCCTGCGCCGATCCAGCCGCCGAGCATGCCGAGTGCCGCCGCGATGACGATGTGGCCGAAGATCTGCCCGGGACGCAGCACCGCCGAGTGGCCGCTGAACAGTCCCTTGTTCTCGTCGCGCGCGACCCAGATGAGGGTCCGCACCGGGATCCACAGCACGAACGCGCCGAGGCCCGCGAGCGTCCCGTTCGTCAGCGCGCCGTCGGGAGCGCGGCGCCCCGCGACGAAACCGCCCACCGCGTAGCTCACGATCACGCCGACAAACAGCGGGTAGATCCATCCGCTGTCGTCGAAGTCGTCGAGGTAGTGGTCGAGGATCGCCGCGATCACGCTCAACGTGACCAGCAGTACGAGACCAACGAGCGCGCCGACCAACACGGCGCGCCACTGGATCACCGACGACTCCCCGGTAGGCACCGCTGGGGTGGGCGCGTCGTCCGACATGGTCATGATGATGCCCCGCGCGGTGCAGGTGCCGCGGAGGCGGCGTCGGGCTCCTCGTGGAAGAGCTCGCCGACCGGTTCGAGGAGGCCGTCGCGGGCGAGCGGCTTCAGGAAACGCCGTTGCTGGAACATGATCACCGCGGCGAGCACGAGGTAGATGATGCCCACGGTGATGCGCTCGAGCTCGCGCAGGTCACCGGGCAGCACACCGCCGAGCACGAACTGACCGAGGAAGAGGCCGAGCAGCGCGAGCGCCTCCTTGACACTGATGCTCCGGCTCACGAGCACCGCGATCGCGAACACCGACTGCGCGGCGGTGAGGAACAGCTCCTCACGCTGCCGTGGGTCGAGCGGAAGCCCCGACAGATGCCCGGCGGAGATCGCGAACACGATGGGAAGCGAGCCCACGAGCAGGGTCCACTGGTTCAGCTTCGACGACAGCAGCGTGCCGAAGCCCGCACTCGTCTGGAGTCGCCACGCGAACATCCCGGCGACGATGAGCTCCGGCGCTTCGGAGGCGAGCGGCGCGACCCACTGGACGAGCAGGAACGTGCTGATACCTGCCTGCTCGCCGAGATGCACGAGTGACTCGGCGAACGGCTCCGCGCAGGCAAAGATCGCGAACGCCGCGTACACGAGCAGCGCGCCGACGACGGTGCGACGGCGGTTGGGCGTGAGGGTGGCGATGAGCTTCGCCGGTCCCACGAGATGGGGTTCTTCCGACGGGGACCGGGCGATGCGCACGACGAACACCACGAAGATCCCGATCAGGATGACGGCATCGACGAGTGTCAGCGTGCGCTTCAGGGGGAGGGTGAGCGAATAGAGGGTCGCGATCGCGAGGAACGCGATCTCGATCGCATGGGGACGCTCGAGCTTCACGTCGGTGTCGATCTCGCCCGTGTACCCGCTCCGGCGCGCGATGCGCGTCATGCGCCAGGCGGCGATGAGCACGACCATCGACCAGCCGAGGCCGATCAGCAGCCGGTTCGATCCGGTCATGTTGGCGAGTGCGAGGGGAGCGAACTTGTCGGGATCCTCCCCGGCCTTCCACGCGAAGGTGAAGTCGACCGCGTACTCGGGGAGCACGGCGATGAGCGCGAGCACGGTGAGGGCGAGGCCTTGCGACACGTCGAGCTGGAGCACCTCGGCAGCCCAGGCGAGCAGGAAGGCCGATCCGAGGATGGCGAGCCCGAAGACCACCGGGGCCACGACGTCCGGGAGGCCGGCACCGGCCAGGCGGGCGATCAGCCCGGGGAGTGTGACCGCTACCGCCCCCCCGATGGCCAGAGAGTTCCCGAGCCGGCGCGTCGGGGTCTCGGGTTGAGCGGGGGTCATATCCCGCTGCATCCTACGGGTCGAGGGTCGAAGCGGGCGCTCACATCGGGCGGGAATCGGTCGATTCGACTCAGGATGGCGGGAAGACGAGCCGAAGCTTCATCGTGAGATCCATGCTCCGGGCGAGCCGGAGCAGGACCGAGAAGGCGCCACCGATGACCCAGCATTGGCGACAGTACGCCCGATGTCTCGGGGCCGACCCCGAGCTCTTCTACCCCGCGTCCGACGACGCAGCTGCGGCGAAGAGCATCTGCGCGGTCTGTCCCGTGCGCGAGCCGTGCCTCGACCACGCGATCACCGCTCGCGAGAAGCAGGGCGTGTGGGGCGGGCTCACCGAGAAGGAACGCCGCCGCCTCATTCGCCAGCGTCGCAAGACCGCCTGATCGAGCCCTCGAGCGGCTCGCAGTGAGTGAGCCGATGAAGTAGGCCCGCCGGTAATGTCGTCGTCGATATGAGCGAAGCGCTCTGGCCCGACGCGATCGGGCGTCTGCTCCGGCGCGAGGAGCTTCCGGTCGAGCTCGTCGAACAGGTGATGACGGCGATCCTCTCGGGCGAGGCCACCGACGCGCAGATCGCCGGCTTCGCAGTCGCGCTCCGTTCGAAGGGCGAGACCGCCGCGGAGCTCGCCGCGCTCGTGCGCACCATGTTGCGCTTCGCCGAGCGCGTCGACCTCAGTGATGTCGACGGCCCGATCATCGACACGTGCGGCACCGGTGGTGATCGCGCCGGCACGGTGAACGTCTCCACGATGGCCGCGTTGGTCGCGGCCGCGGCCGGTGCGCGCGTCGCGAAGCACGGTGGACGCGCCGCTTCGTCGCAATGCGGTTCGGCCGACGTGCTCGAGGCACTCGGTGTGGTGATCGACCTCGGTCCCGACGGCGTTGCGCGCAGCATCCGCGAGGTCGGGATCGGCTTCTGCTTCGCACCGCGCTTCCACGCCGGGCTGCGCTTCGCCGCAACCGCGCGCCGCGAGCTCGGTACGCCCACCACGTTCAACTTCGCCGCGCCGCTTGCCAACCCGGCCGGCGTCAAGCGGCAGATCGTGGGCGTGTCCGACCCCACGATGGCCGACCGGCTGGTCGGAATGCTTGCAGAGCTCGGTGCCGAGCGAGCGCTGGTGTTCTACGGCCACGACGGGCTCGACGAGCTCACGGTCACGACGACCTCCACCGTCCACGAGCTGCGCGACGGCGCGATCAGTGTGTACGACGTCGACCCGACCGCTCTCGGGATCCCGCACGCCGACCTCACCGCGCTGGCCGGCGGTGACGCGGCCGGCAACGCCGAGGTGGTGCACAAGGTGCTCGCCGGTGCGAAGGGACCGATCCGCGACATCGTCTCGTTGAACGCCGCGGCGGCACTGCTCGTTGCCGAACTCGTTCCCGACCTCGGCGCGGGAGTCGAGCTTGCGGGCGCGATCCTCGACGACGGGCGCGCGGCCGCGACCCTCGATGCGCTCGTGCGCGTCACCGTTGCGGCACGAGAGTCCGGTGACACCTGATGGCGAAGGCGCTCGAGTGCCCCGCGTGTGGCGCGAAGCACCGGCTCGACGACCTCGAGCCGGCGTCTACATTCCGATGCGAACGCTGCGGGCAGACACTCAAGGTGCCCGCCGCGGTCGCGGCGTCGAGCGGCGCCTCAGCGATCGCGCCACCGCCGCGCCGGCGCGCGCCGGGTATCCCTCCCGCGCGTGAGGTCATCGCGGTGAGCGCGACCGTGTCCGCGACCGACAGCGACGGCCGACCGCCCGCGTCGGCACCGTCGAAGCGGTCTCCTGCGGCTTCCGCCCCGCGCCGTCGCGTCCGCTGGTACTGGCGTTTCGTCGCGTGGCTGGTCGCGGTGCCCCTCGGCTTCATGATCACGGCGTGGCCCGCGTACGAGTTCGAGCTCATCAAGAAGAACGACGTGCTCGACGTCTTCGTGGGTTCGGGTACCGACCGGTACACGCGTCTC
Organism: Acidimicrobiia bacterium; assembly: GCA_040880805.1. Taxonomy (NCBI): domain Bacteria; kingdom Bacillati; phylum Actinomycetota; class Acidimicrobiia; species Acidimicrobiia bacterium. Next base: position 8,915 of record JBBDHW010000022.1, read on the forward strand.
GCCGTCGGCACTCTCATCTGGGCGCTGGTCACCGCGTTGCTCGTGCAGTCGTTCATCGAGGGCGGGCGCTCGTGGGCCCAACGGCGCCGACGGCGACACGACACTGCGGCGTTCGGCAGCGTGGGCGCCTCCGGGTAGCGGCCGTGCCGGATAACGGTGTATCGGCGCGTTATCGCTGCTCCGGGTGCGGCAACCTCACGCGCTTCGACGTCGTCTCGTCGCGGCGGACGCGCGCGTTCCACCACTTCAGCGTGGGCGGCGACCTCTCGATCGAGGGGGAAGAGGTCCTCGACGCCCGGGTGGAAGAGGTCACGTGCCGATGGTGCGGGGCTTCCGGAGCGTCGATCGAGGAGATCCCCGTCGACGAGGTGCCGGTTGACGAAGTGCCGGTTGACGAGATGCCGGTTGACGAGATGCCGGTTGACGAGATGCCGGTCGAGGCCGTCGAATAAGTGTCGTACCCTCGTGTGATGCTCTCGGCATGCTCACCATCGACTGTGCGGAGTGCGTGATGCGCCACACCACCGCGTGCGACGACTGCGTGGTCACGTTCGTCGTCGGGCGACGGCCGGGTGAGGCGCTCGTGATCGACGTCGAAGAGGAGCGTGCAGTACGCATGCTCGCGGGTGCGGGGCTCGTACCCCGCCTGCGGCACCGCGCCGCCAGCGGCTGAGGCAGCCGCGTTCGGGTCCGCGGCGTCGGTGTTCCGAGCGGGGTAGCGTCCTGCGAGCGCCCAGGGGACGGACCGGGAGGCATGCGGGTGTACGGGTACGGGGACTCGATCAACTTCGCGCTCCTGCTCGCGCGGGTCTGGATCGCCATCATGATCTTGGCCCACGGGTGGCGGCACGTGAAGTCCATCCGTTCGGGCCCCGGGATGGCGAACTGGTTCGAGAGCCTCGGCCTCAAGCCCGGCCCGCTCCACGCGCAGCTCGTCACGGCTACCGAGCTCGCGATTCCCGTCGGGCTCGTCCTCGGGTTCTTCACGCCTCTGATGTACGCGGGTGTGGTGGCGCTCATGCTCGTGGCGTTCCTCACCAACCATCTGAAGAACGGCTTCTTCCTCAGCAGCGCGAAGGAGGGTTACGAGTACGTCGTCACCGTCGCGGTGTTGTCGATCTCGCTCGGGACGCTCGGCCCGGGCCAGTGGTCACTCGACGACGCGGCCGACTTTTCGTTCCCGTTCGACCCGAAGAAGGCGCTGCTCATCACCGCGGTCGTCGGCATCGGTGGTGCAGCGCTGTTCCTGCTCGCGTTCTGGCGCCCGCCCAAACAGGCCGACTCCGGTAGCTGAAACCCATGGGGCGCGTCACGCTCGAGCACGTCACCAAGCGGTTCGACGCCACCACCGCGGTCGACGACTTGAGCCTCGCGGTGGCCGACGAGGAATTCCTCGTGCTGCTCGGCCCGTCGGGCTGCGGCAAGTCCACCGCGCTGCGCATGATCGCCGGCCTCGAGACACCCACTGCGGGCACGATCACGATCGGCGATCGTGTCGTGAACGACGTCGAGCCGAAGGATCGCGACATCGCGATGGTGTTCCAGAGCTACGCGCTGTATCCGCACATGACCGTGCGCCGCAATATCGAGTTCCCGCTGCGATCGCGCCGTGTCGCGTCGGCCGACCGCGACCAACTCGTCGCGGACGCCGCCGACAGCCTCGGGCTCGAGGATCTCCTCGAACGGAAGCCGGCCCAGCTCTCGGGTGGTCAACGCCAACGAGTCGCGCTCGCGCGCGCCATCGTGCGGCGACCGCAGGCGTTTCTCATGGACGAGCCACTCTCGAACCTCGACGCCAAGCTGCGCGTGCAGACGCGCGCCGAGCTCGTCGAGCTTCAGCGCCGCTTGTCCGCCACGATCGTCTACGTCACGCACGACCAGGTCGAAGCGATGACCATGGGACACCGCATCGCAGTGCTCGATGCCGGCGTGCTCCAGCAAGTAGGCCCGCCGCAGGACGTGTACGCGCGACCCGCGAACCTGTTCGTGGCGCGCTTCATCGGCAGTCCGCCCATGAACACGGTCGACGGTCGCATCGCGCGCGTCGGAGACAGCCTCGTGGTGGAGCTGCCCGGGGGGAGGGCGCCGCTCACGCCGCAACTCGCGCGCGCGGTCGAAGCTGCGGGGTTCCAGAACGTGGTGCTCGGCGTGCGTCCCGAAGACCTCCGGCTCGGTCGCGAAGGGGGAGTGACGGCCACCGTGGCGGTGGTGGAAGCGTTGGGGCACGAGTGCCATGTCGCATGCCGTCTCCCCGACGGGCAATTGGTGATCGTGCGCCAACGCGCTGAGGCCGATGTGCCCGCGCCCGAGGAGAACGTGCGGCTCATTGCTCACGCGGAGGTACTGCACGTCTTCGATCCCACCTCCGGCAACCGGATCGATCCGTGACGGCCGTCGTCGACGATCGGGTGCTCGGCGCGAAGACGAAGTGGAAAGAACGTGGGCTCGGTTACCTGATGCTGCTGCCCGCGCTCGTGATCTTCGCCGTCTTCATCTTCTACCCGCTGATCCACAACGTGTACCTCGGGTTCTACCGGAGCCCGCCGTTCCCCGGGCTGCCGAGTCGATACGTGGGATTCGACCAGTACAAGGACGTCCTCGGTTCGCAGGAGTTCTTCGACAGCCTGAAGACCACCGTGCTCTTCGCGGTGATGACGGTGCCCACCGGCATCGCGCTCGGCCTCGGCCTCGCGGTACTTGCGCACCAGCAACTGCGCGGGATCGGGATCTACCGCACGTTCTTCTCGTCGACGGTCGCCACGTCGGTCGCGGTCGCTGCGGTCATCTTCGGAACGCTGCTGAGCCCGCAGGTCGGCCTGTTGCCCTGGCTCGGGATCACCACGCAGCCGCCGATTCTCCAGAACACCACGTGGGCGCTGCCCGCGGTGGCGGGCGTCACCGTCTGGCAGACGCTCGGGCTCACGTTCATCCTGATGTCCGCCGGCCTCCAGAGCGTGCCCGACGACCTGCTCGAAGCCGCGCGCGTCGACGGCGCCGGTGCATGGTCGCGCTTCTGGCACGTGACCCTCCCGATGCTCTCGCCCACCGTCTTCTTCGCAGTGGTCATCGGATCGATCTTCGCCTTCCAGACGTTCGGCCAGATCGACCTGCTCACCCAGGGCGGGCCCTTGAAGAAGACCAACGTGCTCACGTACTTCGTCTACACCGAGTTGAACAGCGATCCGGGAAAGGCCGCGGTGCTCGCGGTCGCTCTGTTCCTGCTCACGCTGCTGCTCGCGCTCGCCCAGATCCGGCTCCTCGAGCGGCGGGTCAGCTATGAGCGTTGAGGCCGCAGAGATCGGCGTCGGACGCAGGAAACTCATCGCGCGGAAGGTGGCGCGCTACGCGCTGCTCACGGTGCTCGCGGTGATCGTGCTGTTCCCGATCTACATCACCCTGGTGAACTCGCTGCTCAAGCCGGCGCAGATCACTCGACAGCCGCCGAAGCTCTTCCCCACTGACCCGCAGTGGAGCTCGTACAGCAAGGCGTGGGACTACGGGAACATGTCCACCTACTTGAAGAACAGCTTCATCGTGACCTTCATCATCACCGCGGGGCAGGTGGTCACCGCGATCCTCGCCGGTTACGCGTTCGCGTTTCTCTCGTTCCCGTTCAAGCGCACGCTGTTCGTCGTGTTCCTCGCGACGTTGATGGTGCCGTTCGAGGTCACGATCGTCACCAACATCACCACCGTCAGCGACATCGGCTGGTACAACACCTACGCTGGCCTCGCGGTGCCGTTCCTCGCCACCGGGTTCGGCGCCTTCCTGATGCGTCAGGCATTCCTCGTTCTGCCCCACGATCTGCGCGACGCAGCCGCGCTCGACGGCTACGGCCACTGGCGGTTCCTCACTCGCGTGGCGGTACCCCTCGCGCGGCCCGCCGTTGCCGCGTTGACTGTCTTCGCCTTCCTGGCGGCGTGGAACCAGTACCTCTGGCCGCTGCTGGTTACGAAGGACGACTCTCTGCGCACCGTGCAGATCGGACTCAAGCAGCTGCAGGGTGTGAGCATCGACCAGGTCAACATCACGTTCGCGGGGGCGATCATCGCGGTGCTCCCGCTCGTGATCCTGCTCCTGGTGTTCCAGAAGCAACTGGTTCGGGGCCTGACCGCCGGAGCGGTGAAAGGTTGAGGCGAGCGTCCGCGGCGCACGTATCGTGCGCCGCAGCGAGCCGTTCGGTATAGGTGGAGTAGAGCGCCCCGAGGCGAAGCCCCGAGAGCGGAAAACCTGACAAGAATGGGTACGACGACGACGAGGGGGAACCTGATGATGCGAGGGCGGAGTTCGAAGCAGCTGGCGGGCGTTGCCGCGGCCGTGTTGGTGATCGGTGCGAGTCTGGTGACGGTCGCAGGCGCCGACCCGGCCGGTGCGGCCGACTCGTGCCCGCTCGCCGCGCTGAAGAAGGCAAAGAAACCGGTCGAGATCACGATGTGGCACTCGATGGGACGTGCGAACGAAGAGACCCTCACCGCGCTCGCCGACAAGTTCAACTCGTCGCAGTCGGCCGTGAAGGTGACGCTCGTCTACCAGGTGAGCTACGACGACACGTTCACGAAGTACAAGGCCGGCCTGTCGAGCGGTGATCTTCCCGACATCGTGCAGCTGCAAGAAACCGAGCAGCAGCAGATGATCGACACGCGCACCGTTGTTCCCTCTGGTGATTGCGCCAAGGCCGACCATTACAGCTTCTCCGGCTTCCTCCCTCGCGTCGTGAGCTACTTCACCGTGAAGGGGAAGATGTACGCGATGCCGTTCAACACGTCGGGCCCGGTCCTCTTCTACGACAAGAACGCGTTCCGCAAAGCCGGGCTCGATCCTGAAAAGCCGCCGGCAACGCTCGACGAGGTTCGGCAGTATGCCCAGAAGCTCAAGAGCAGCGGCGCGGTCAAGAACGCCGGCCTCGGGCTCGTGACCGAGCCCGGGTTCTTCGAGCACTGGCGCGCCATGGCGAACAAGCTCTTCGTGAACAACAGCAACGGGCGGAAGGCCCGGGCCGCCAAGGCCGCCTTCGACGACGCGGTGGGTCGCGAGATCTTCGCCTGGATGTCGGGCATGGTGAAGGACGGGCTCGCCGAGGTCAATCCGGACAGCGGGGCCAGCCAGTACGACGATCTCTTCGGCATCGCGAACGGTAACCACGCCATGGCCATCGATACCAGTGCCGTACTCGGCACCATCACTCAGTTGGTGGCGAGTGGTGCGTACCCGGGCCTGGAGATCGGCGTCGGCCCGATGCCCGGGCCGTCGGGCAAGGGTGGGGTGCTCGTCAGTGGGGGCTCGCTCTACATCGTGAACAAGTCGGAACCTGCGAAGCAGGCGGCGGCATGGCAGTTCATGAAGTTCCTCGACACGCCGGAGTCACAGGCCACGTGGGCCGTGGGCACCGGCTACATCCCGATCGTCAAGAAGGCCGCGGCGAGCACCACCGTGAAGGACTTCTGGGCGAACAACCCCGGGTACGAGGTGGCGTACAACCAGCTGCTCCAGGGGGTGAACAGCCCGGCAACTGCCGGCTCGGTGATCGGCCCGTATGTTGAGGTCCGCGATGTGGTACGCGACGCGGAGAACAGCATGTTCCTCGAGGGCAAGAGTCCCGATGCTGCGGTGAAAGCTGCGGCGTCGGACAGCACTGCTGTGATCGCCGACTACAACGAGCGAGTCCCGGCCGGTTAGCCGCGCTCGTCGATCGGAACGTAGGGGTGCTTCGTGGGGCCCACGTAGATCTGGCGCGGTCGGCCGATCTTGGTGGCGGGGCTCTCCATCATCTCTTTCCAGTGCGCGATCCAGCCGGGTAGCCGGCCCATCGCGAACAGCACAGGGAACATCTGCTTGGGGAATCCCATCGCGCGGTAGATGAGGCCCGAGTAGAAGTCGACGTTGGGATAGAGCCTTCGTTCCACGAAGTACTCGTCGTTCAGCGCGACGTCTTCGAGCCGCAGCGCGAGATCGAGCAGGTGGTCCATGCTGCCGAGCTCGCCGATCACGCGGTGGCATGCTTCCTTGAGGATGCGGGCGCGCGGGTCGTAGTTCTTGTAGACGCGGTGGCCGAAGCCCGAGAGCTTGAACGCGTTCGACGGGTCCTTCGCCATCTTCACGTAGGGGGCGATGTCGTCGCCGCTCGCGTGGATCTCCTCGAGCATCTCCATCACGGCCTGGTTGGCGCCGCCGTGGAGCGGACCCCACAGCGCGTTGATCCCGGCCGCGATCGAGGCAAAGAGGTTGGCCTCGCTCGAACCCACCAGCCGCACCGTGGACGTGGAGCAGTTCTGTTCGTGGTCGGCGTGCAGGATGAGGAGCTCCTTGAGCGCGTGCACGACGGTCTGGCTCACCTCGTAACGCTCCGACGGCACCGCGAACATCATCGTGAGGAAGTTCTCGATGAGGTCGAGGCTGTTGTCGGGGTAGAGGAAGGGCTGGCCGATCGACTTCTTGTACGAGTACGCGGCGATCGTGGGCAGCTTGGCCATCAGGCGGATGATCGAGAGCTGCACCTGATCGGGGTCGTGGGGATCGCTGCTGTCCTGGTAGAAGGTGGACAGTGCGCTCACCGCGGCCGACAGCGTGCCCATGGGGTGCGCGTCCTTGGGGAACGCGTCGAAGAGGCGCTTCGCGTCTTCGTGGAGCAGTGTGTGCTTGCGGATCCCGAACCGGAAGTCGTCGAGTTGCGCGGTGTTGGGGAGTTCGCCATAGATGAGCAGATACGACGTCTCGAGGAACGAGGGGACCGGTACCGATACGAGCTCTTCGATGTCGATGCCGCGGTAGCGGAGGATGCCGGCCTCGCCGTCGATGAACGTGATCGACGACTCGCACGACGCGGTGTTCACGAAGCCGTTGTCGAGCGTGACGAAACCGCTCTCGGCGCGCAGCTTCGAGATGTCGAGCGCCCGTTCGCCCTCGGTACCGACGACGAGCGGGAGCTCGAGCTCACGTTCCCCGTAGCGCAGGACGGCAGGCGGCTCGCTCATCGGCATCTCCTCGTTCGATCCCGCTCTCGGTCGTGCCAGCGTATCCGGCTCCTGAGCGCGTCAGTCCCCGCGAGTGGACTCGTCGAGCGTGCCCATCAGCCTCACGAAGGCGTCGGTGTCGGCCGTCTTGTTCACGACAACGTCGTACTGCGTGCCGCCGCCGGGGAACGCAGCTGGCACGTAGTACTCGAAGCCGTCGCCCTCCATGCCCTCCATGATCGCGGCGGCGCACTCGACCGCCGGCACGAACGGACCCTTGAAGGGCGCAGGGTCGTTGTCGGGCTGGTCCCAGATCTCGGTGTCGATCGGGCCGGGGAGCATCAGCTTCACGTCGACGCCGGTGCCGTGGAGGTCGACGGCCATCGCTTCGCTCCACCCGCACAGCGCGAACTTGCTCGCGCAATACGCGGCCTCATGAGCGATCGGGAGCCGACCTCCGAGGCTCGAGACGTTCACGACACAACCCGCACCGCGCTCGAGCCAATGCGGTAACAAGGCGAGGGTCATGCGAACCGGCGCGTGGAAGTTCACGTCCATCACGTGCGCCACGTCGGACGGTGTCAGGCGCGGAACCGGTGTGCGCTTCGGTATCCCGGCGTTGTTGACGAGGCAGTCGACACCGCCGAACGTGTCCCACGCTTTGTGCACGACCTGCTCGGCACGCTCGAGGTCGGCGAGATCGGCGGCCCAGTACCGGGAGTCGGGCGCATGCTCCCGGCACGCCGCGAGCACGGTGTGCAGCCGGTCCTCGCGGCGGGCGACGAGCCCGACGGTGGCGCCGCGTTCGGCGAGCATCTCCGCGAGAGCCGCACCGATCCCGGATGACGCGCCGGTGACGATGATTCGAGAACCCTCGATCCGCACGAGTGTCTCCTTTGTCAGCGATGCGGGCGGTCAGCGGTACCGGGTCGACGAAGTCGGTTTGGTCTGGACTTCGTCGGCGGCGCGCGAGAACGCGTCCGTGAACTCGGGAACCGTCTGCAGACGCTTGGCGACGAACACCGAGAGCTCGACCCGCCCCGAGTCACCTGCCTTCCGGGAAGCTCGGGCCCCACGGGCGAGCAGCTCGGCGAGGTCGACGTGCTCCCAGTCGACCGCGTCGACACCGCGGCGCAGCACGAATACCTGCGTCTCCGGTGGGGGCTCGGACCGCTTGTCGCGCTCGGGGAGCGGTTCCTGGCACACGTCGAAGGAACGCAGACCCGGCCACCGGTCGAAGACGAACGGCAGGAACACGCGGCTCACGGTCGCGATGCCGTTCAGATATTCGGCAGGGCTGTACTCGCCGTCGGGTTCTACGTAGACCGCGAGATGCGTGCCCGTCGTGGAGCGACGGTTCTTGCTGTCGACCAATGCCGCGCGCGTGATGTGCAACCCGAGCGGGGCGATCTTGGGCGCGAAGATCTTCACCAGTTCCTTGCGGCTCGACGGGGGAAACTCCTTGGCGACGCTCTTGGGGGCGGCCGTGGCGGTCGAGGTGGCCGAAGCGACCGTAACGAGTGCGACGACGGCGACTGCGACGGCCGAGACGAGCAGCGCGGTGTGCAACCGCAAGCGGCGACGCGCGCTCAAGCCACGATGTCGACGGGTGTCCCGAGCGTGATCGTGTTCGTGAGCGTGGTGATCGCGTCGTTGTCCATCCGCACGCAGCCGTGGGTGACGTCGCGGCCGAGTACCGAGGCGTCGTTGTTGCCGTGGATGCCGATCTCGCCGTCACCGCCATTGAACGTTTCGAGCACATCTGAGTGGCTCGACAGGCCCCACGCATACGGCCCGTACACCGTGGTGGGATCGATCGCCCGTATCTTCACGCGTACGAAGTACGCGCCGGTGGGCGTGGGCGTGTCGCCGGTGCCGATCGCGATGTCGCCCTGGTAGAGGACGGTCTGGTCGTTTGTGACCGTGATCCGGTGTGCGCCGAGCTCGACCGTCACGCGAAAGGGGTTCGGTGTGAGGCTTACGTCGGTCGCGCGTACCCAACCGGTGCTCCCGTTGGGGCGGATGGGGAGGAGCACTCGCACCCAACCGTCGGCCCGTTGCTCCTTCACGAGGAACACCTGTGGGACCGTCTGGTCGGGATAGGCAGGGTCGAGGACCCAGGGGTTGTCGAGCACTCGGTCGGCCTGGCTGTCCTCGGGCGCGTTGTACACCGCGAGCTGCGGCACGATCGCTTTGGCCACAAAGGGAAACCGTGACTGCGTGGCTCCGGTCGCCGTCGGGGGCGGGGTCGTGATTTCCACGGTGCGCCCGAGCGACGCGTCGCCCCGTCCGCCACAACCGGCAGCGAGGAGGCTCAGCGTGACGACGGCGGCAAACGCGGGGCGGATGTGGCGGTTCACAAGGCGAGAAGACTAGCGGAAGTCGCCGCGGATACGGTGCCGCCCTGATGGCGCGCCGTGAGCTCGTCGAGGCGAGCGACGACCTCGCTCGTCGTTCCCCGCATTTTGCTGCGATCGTGAAGACGGCCGGTCCGTGCGAGCTGCGACGCGGCCGCCTGCGCCGCACGCACTTCGCCGAGCTCGCCCGCGCGGTGTGCTACCAACAGCTCGCCGGGTCTGCGGCGAGGGCGATCCACGGACGATTCGAAGGTCTCTTCGACGGCGATCCCACACCGGAGCGGGTGCTCACGGCGTCGGTCGACACACTCCGCGGGGTCGGGCTCTCGGCGTCGAAGGTGGCGTCGATTCGCGACCTCGCCGAGCACGTGGTCGCCGGCACCGTCGCGCTCGATCGCATCGCGCGGCGTTGCGACGCGCGGGTCGTCGAGGAGCTCACCCTGGTGCGTGGCATCGGCCGGTGGACGGCGGAGATGTTCCTGATGTTCCAGCTCGGTCGTCTCGACGTCTGGCCCGTCGACGATTTCGGCGTGCGGAAGGGTTACGCGCGGCTGTACGGCCTCGCGGAGCTCCCGACACCGCGGGCCCTGCAGCCGCTCGGTGACGAGTTCCGCCCGCACCGGTCGGTCGCGGCGTGGTACTGCTGGCGCGCCGCCGACGATCAGTTCGGCGCCGGCTGACGGCGACGCCACTGCGCGGCCATCTCGGCGGCGTGCTCGGCGAACGGCGGGAGTCCGAGGCGCTGCCGCCTTGCCTCCACCTTCACCGGGTCGTCGACCGGCCATGGCATCAACTCGCCGTCGGCGCCGGTCACGAACTGCGATCCGTAGAGCTGATCGAGACCGTCGGCCATGCGCACGCGATCGACGAGGTACGCGGAGTGCACTGGATCGGCGTCGCCGTACGCGACCGCGACCTCCAGTGCTTCGAGGCACCGCTTCTGCAGCCCGGGGTCTTCGATCGCAAACTGGGCAATGAGCCACGCGGCGCGCGAGCCGTCGCCGCCGACCAATCGTCGACCCGGCCACACCTCGTAGTCGTCGAGGATCTCCCACAGACGTTCGGCGTAGGCGCGCAGGGTTTCGGGGTCGGGCCCGGTCGCAACCATGCCGAGCAGCTCTTCGCGCAATGCTTCGTCTCGTGCGATACCGCGCAGGGTACGCTCACGGCGTGTAACACGCCCGATCCCCGCCATTTCCTCGTCTCTGCGAACCGGGATCGTCGCATGTCTCCTTCCTCCTTCTCGCTCGTCGCCCGTGACCTCGCGCGTTTCCGAGGTGGCACAACGGTGCTCGACGGCGTCGACCTCACCGTCAGCCGGCGTACCCGCCTCGGCGTCGTGGGGCCCAACGGCGTCGGCAAGACCACACTGTTGCGGCTCCTCGCGGGGCTCGACCAAGCCGACCGCGGCACCGTCACGCGCACACCGCCGAACGCGCGCGTCGGCTATCTGCCACAAGAGCCCGAGCGATCCGCGCACGAAACGCTGCTCGAGTTCCTCGGTCGGCGTTCGGGTGTCAGCGCGGCCGACGCCGAGCTCGAGCGCGCCACCGCCGCGCTTGCCAGGGGCGCGGCCGGTAGCGATAACGAATACGCGCGCGCCCTCGATGACTATCTCGCCGCGGGTGGTCCCGACTTCGACCCTCGTGCGCGCGCGACGTGCGCCGACCTGGGGCTGCCCGAGGCACTGCTCTCCGCGCCCACCGCGATATTGTCCGGTGGTCAGGCGGCGCGCGCGTCCCTTGCCGCGATCGTCGTGAGCCGCTTCGACGTGTTCCTGCTCGACGAGCCCACGAACGATCTCGACTTCGCGGGCCTCGCTCGGCTCGAGCGGTTCCTCGACGGGCTCGACGGCGGCGTGGTCGTCGTGAGCCACGACCGCACATTCCTCGATCGGACCGTGACCCGCGTGCTCGAGCTCGACGAACACGCGCGCACCGGGACCGAGCTCGGTGGCGGCTGGTCCGGCTACCTCGAAGCCCGCGCGACGGCGCGCCGTCATGCCGAGGACGAGTACGCCGCCTATCGGGCCGAACGGAGCCGGCTCGAGGCGCGGGCGCGCACGCAGCGCCAGTGGGCGGTCGAGGGCGTGCGGAAGGCGAGGCGCAGCCCCGACAACGACAAGATGCAGCGTGACTTCCGGATCAACGCTTCAGAGCGGCAGGCATCCAAGGTGCGGGCAACCGGCCACGCGCTCACTCGGCTGGAGGCGGTGGAGAAGCCATGGGAGAGCTGGGACCTCCGCTTCACCGTGGCAACCGCGTCGCGCAGTGGCAACGTGGTGCTGAGGCTCGCCGGCGCGGTGATCGAACGCGGCAGTTTCCGGCTCGGCCCGGTCGATCTCGAGATCGGATGGGCAGAACGGGTGGCCATCGTCGGGCCGAACGGCTCGGGCAAGACGACGCTGCTCGGGGCGCTGCTGGGGGACGTGCCGCTGTCGGTGGGGGAACGCTGGCTCGGACCGGGTGTGGTGGTCGGCGAGATGGACCAGGCGCGATCGGCGTTTGTGTCCGACCGTCCCCTGCTCGACACGTTCGTCACCGCAACACGCCTGACGCGCGGCGAGGCGCGCTCGTTGCTCGCGAAGTTCGGACTCGGTGCCGACCACGTGTTGCGTAGGGCGGCGACGCTGTCCCCGGGCGAACGGACACGCGCAGTGCTCGCGAGCTTCGCCGCGCAGGGCGTGAATTGCCTGGTGCTCGACGAGCCCACGAACCACCTCGACCTGCCTGCCATCGAGCAGCTGGAACTTGCGCTCGACGGGTACGACGGCACCCTGCTGCTCGTGTCGCACGACCGCGCACTGCTCGAGGCGGTACGTGTGACGCGAACCGTCGATGCTCAGGCTTGGAGCTCACCGCCCACGTAGAGGTCGACGCGCTCGTTGTAGAAGCACAGGAGCTCGGTGATGGGCTCCATGCCGGAGATCGGCGCTTCGTAGCTCCACACAAGATTCTTGTGGTGCACGTCGCCGAGCACGACCGACCAGTACGACGCATCTCCCTTGAACGGACACGTCGAGCTGTTGTCGGTGGCGACGAGGAACTCCGTGTTCACGTCGTCGGGCGGAAAGTAGTAGCGCGGAGTGATCGCGCCTTCGCGCAGCACTCGCGCGCGGGACGACTCGGCGAGGACCGTGCCGTCGACCTCGACACGCACGACGTCGTCGACGTCTTCCACGGTGATGTGATGCGGGTTCGCGCTCGTCTCGGTCATCTCTCCCCGCTCTCCGCACGTGGGATCATGGGCAGGCTCCACCCCACGGGCCGGCACCCTGCCACTGGTAGAGCGCCCACGCTACGTCGTCCTGGTCGTAGGGCGTCGCGAGGTTCGCCGGGACCCCCACGAGATTCGTGCGTCCCGCGTGGTTCGCGGCGCCGTTCCACGTTGCCTGGAGGAACTGGTAGGCGCCGAGGTACGGACCTGCCGGATTCACTGCGCGGTAGTTGCCCCCGCTCTCGCGCGTCCGCACGCAGGTGAGGAAGGGGTCGACGTGCTTGGGGTGGACACCCGGCGTTCCCTGGTAGTTGGGGGGCGGGGCCGGCGTCACGACCTTTGGCGGTGGGGCAGTCGTGGTGGGCAACGTGCTGTCCGGCGGTGCGGCCGTCGTCGCCGGCGCCGCGATGGTTTGGGCCGCGAGCCGTGCCTGCTCCTGCTCCTGCTGCTGCTGCTGCTGCTGCTGCGCGAGCGCGAGTTTCGCCTCCATCGCCGTGCTCTGCTCGTGGAGCGAGTCGAGGGCGTCGGCCTGCGCCTTGCGGTCGGCCTCGAGTGCGCGGCGCCTCATGCTCAGCGCCTTGGTGGTCGCGCGCAGCCGGGAGTAGATCGCCTGATCGCGCTCGTTCACGTGGTCGATGAGCCGAACCCGGCGCGCGGCTGCGAGCGAGTCATGACTGTCCACGATGCTCGACAACTGCGCGGAAGATGTCCGGTACGCCGACACCGCTCGATCGCGAGCGTCGGCCCGTGCTCTGCGTGCACCCGCCGCGAGCGCGGCAACCACCTTCCGGTTCGCCGTGATCTCGCGATCGAGGGTCGCGTATCGCGCGAGCGCGTCGAAGTAGCGACCCGCGATGGCGTCGGCTTGCGAGCGCAGCGCGGCGATACTCTGCTCGCCGTCCGCGTCGGCCGCGCGCGCGGGCCCACCGACCAGCGGCAACGCGAGGAGCGCAATGACGGCGACGATCGTCGCGCGCGTAGGGACGAGCATCTTCTGCGGGATCGCAACACGGTAGCGTCAGTCTTCTTGGTGACCGAGCCAGCGCCGACCCGGTGGGCGCTCCCGTCACCCCGGGAGCCTGTCGACGGCGAGATCGTGGGGATCGGGGCGGATCTCGAGCCGGGCACGCTCCTGGGCGCCTACCGCACCGGGCTGTTCCCGATGCGCCTGCGCGCGCAAGGCCCGCTCGCGTGGTGGTCGCCTGACCCGCGTGGAGTGATCCCGCTCGACGCCCTGCACGTGAGCCGATCGCTGCGCCGTTCGTGCCGGCCCTTCGAGATACGTGTCGATTCCGCGTTCGAAGCAGTCATGCGCGCGTGCGCGGACCCGCGACGTCCACACGGTTGGATCGACGAGCAGTTCGTCACTGCGTACGTCGCGTTGCACCGCCTCGGGTGGGCACACAGCGTCGAGGCGTGGCGCGACGACGAGCTCGCGGGCGGACTCTACGGAGTGGCGATCGGCGGGCTCTTCGCAGCCGAGTCGAAGTTCCACCGCGAGCGCGACGCGTCGAAGGTCGCGCTCGTCGGGCTTGTCGACGTCATGCGCGCCGGGGGTGCAACGTTGCTCGACGTGCAGTGGACCACGCCGCATCTCGAGTCGCTCGGCGCGGTCGACGTGCCGCGCGACGAGTACCTCCGCCGACTCGAAGCCGCGATCGCCCTGCCGCAGCCCGAGGTGTTCTCGGGTGTCCCCGAGTAGATTCCCGAACCATGGACGAGCCCAAAGAAGACATGCCGAGAGAAGACATGCCCAGAGAAGACATGCCCGGAGAAGACATGATCGTGTACTTCAACCCGGTCTGCAGCAAAGCGCGCGGCGCGGTCGAGATCCTGCAGGACAAGGGCGCCCACTTCGAGGTGATCGAGTACCTGAAGGAGCTGCCGAGTCGTGCCGACCTCGAGCGCATCGTCGACGCGATCCCTGACCCCCCGTCGGCACTGGTCCGCAAGGACAAGCGCTTCAAGGAGCTCGGTCTCGACGAGGGTGACTACGAGACCATGGAGCAGGTCGTCGCCGTGCTGCTCGCGCACCCCGAGCTCATGGAGCGCCCCGTGGTGTTCCACGGCGATCGCGCCCTCATCTGCCGCCCCAGCGAGAAGGTCCTCGAACTCCTCGACTGACTTCTCCTACGAACCGGCGTCAGCAGACCTCGGCGCTATCCGCGGCCTACTGACGCCGGTTCGGGATGGGGCTGGGGTTGGGGATTCGGCGCGGGTTTCGCTGCGCTGTCGATGTCGAGGCGGGGCAGCCAGGAGAGCCACTTGGGGAACCACCAGTTCGCGTCGCCGAGGATCTCCATGATCGAGGGCACGAGCATCATGCGCACGATCGTCGCGTCGACGAGCACTGCGAACGCGAGGCCCAAGCCGAACATCTTTACTTCCGGTGTGAGGTTGGCGATGAACGCGCCGAACACGAAGATCATGATCAGCGCGGCCGACGTGATGACACGCGCCGTGCGTGCCAGCCCGAGCACAACGGCCTGACGAGTGTTGCCACTCAGGTCGTACTCCTCGCGGATGCGCGTGAGCAGGAACACCTGGTAGTCCATCGAGAGCCCGAACAGCACCGCGAACATCATCATGGGTATGAACGGCACGATGGGCACCGTGCTCTCGAGCCCGATGACGTCCTTGGCCCAGCCCCACTGGAACACCGCCACCGTCACTCCGTACGCCGCGGCGACCGACAGCAGGTTCATCACCGCGGCGGTGAGCGGCACGAGCACCGAATGGAACACCAGCATGAGCAGCAGGAACGAGAACAGCACGACGGCGCCGATGAAGTAGGGGAGCCGGTCGCTGATCCGGTTGCCGATGTCGATGTAGGCGGCGGTGAGCCCGCCGACGTACGCTTGCGCGCCGCCCGTGGCGATGACCGCCGGGAGCACGCTGCTCCGCAGTTCCTCCACGAGTGCGGATGTCTGCGGGCTTTCGGGTGAGGTCTTGGGGAAAACCGTGAGGACCGCGACCCGCGGGCCCGTTGTGTTCGGGCTGAGGTCGGGTGGAAGGACGTCGGCGACGTTGCTGTTCTTCGAAATTGCCTGGGAGATGCTCGTGAGCAGCTCGGTGTCGTTCGCCGTGGGGAGCTGCACGACCACGAGCAACGGACCGTTCGTTCCCGCGCCGAAGCCGTCGGCGATGAGGTCGTAGGCCTGGCGCTGGGTGGTCGAGGTGGGCAGGTTGCCGTCGTCGGACTCGCCGAGCCGCATGCTCAGCACCGGCCACGCCAGCAGGAGGAGGATCGCGATGCCCACGATCGCGAACCCCCAGGCGTGACGCGCCACCGTGGTGGCCCAGCGGGCCCAGATCGACTCCGTTTGTGAATGGCCGGATCGATCGTGATGATGGAACGGGCTGGGGACGCGCCACCGGTCGATCGACTTTCCCACGAGACCGATCATCGCTGGGAGCAGGGTCATCGCGGCGATCATCATCACGACCACGACGAGCGCCGACATGTAACCGAGCTTGGCGACGTAGGGGATCCCCGAGATCGCGAGACCGCAGATCGCGATCACCACTGTGCAGCCCGCGAAGAGCACTGCTTGACCTGCGGTCGCGACCGAGTGTCCCGCCGCCGCCTCGATCGTCATACCGTCGGCCACGTTCTCGCGGTAACGAGTGATGATGAACAGCGAGTAGTCGATGCCCACGCCGAGCCCGATCATCGTGGCGAGTATGGGTGCGAGCGTGCCGATCGTCGTGACGGCCGCGATCACGTGGATCAGCGCGATGCCCACGCCGAGCCCGAAGAGCGCCGTGAGAATCGGAAGCCCCATCGCGACGACGGATCCGAACGCGAACAGCAGGATCACCACCGCAGCCATGATGCCGACGAGGTCGGCGTTGCCCTGCGGTGGACGGTTCGAGTAGTCGACGACCGCGCCGCCGTACGCAAGCCGCACTCCGGCCTTCGCCGCGGGCTCGGTGGCCTGTTGCAGTTGCTTGTACGCGTCGAGCCCGACGTCTTGCACCTGCGTGTCGTATTGCACGGTGACGAGGCCGATCTTCCCTGCGTACGGCTCCTTCTTGGCGGTGATCAAGGCGCCGACGCTCGCGACGTGCGGCAGTTTCCCAAGTGCCGTAATGCTCGACTGGATCGGCGGCTGTACCTGCGGGTTGTCGAGTCCCGGTTGCGCATCGAACACGACGGTGGCGGTTGCGCCCGCCTGGGTGGGGAACCGCGTCTCGAGGAGATCGAGGGCCTGCTGCGATTGTGCGCCGGGGATCTGGAAGCTGTCGTTGGTCTGGCCGTCGAGACCGGCGGCGACGAAAACGGCGACGACGGCCGCGACGAACCATGCGCCGATGAACCACCAGTGGTGCCGTGCGGCATTTCGCCCGAGCCGGTCGAGGAAGCGCGACAAGCGGGACTCTCCTCTCACCCTCCGCCCCGATCGCGACGCCGAGGCTAGGCCCGCGCGACCATGGATGCGCGGGACCCTTCGATATCGGTCCCCGCGCGTCTCTACTTGACGACTGAAGGATTCGCCTAAGCTGACCGCCGCTCTGGACGCAATACCGCGTGACGCATTCGCCGGTCGTCGGTGCCTGGTTACGGGCGGCCTCGGCTTCATCGGATCGAACCTCGCCCTGGCTCTGGTGCGTCAGGGGGCGGCGGTGACGGTCCTCGACGCGCGCGTGCCACGCCACGGCGCCAACCCGTGGAACCTGGTGCCCGACGGCGGCACGGAGCCCGACGCGAGGATCACGGTGCTCGATGCCGATCTCGCCGACGTCGAGCGACCCGAGGTGAGGGCCGTAGCGCAGGGTGCCGAAGTTGTGTTCAACCTCGCCGGCCAGGTGAGCCACGTCGACTCGATGAACGACCCGCTGTTCGACCTCCAGTCGAACACCACGAGCCAGTTCGCGTTCCTCGACTTCCTTCGGCGCGAGAACCTGTCGACGCGAGTCGTGTTCACGTCGACTCGCCAGCTGTTCGGCAAGCCGCGCTACCTCCCCGTCGACGAGGAACATCCCGTCGCGCCCGTCGACGTGAACGGCATCACGAAGTACGCGACCGAGCAGCTGCATCTCCTCTATCACGAGGTCTACGGTCTCCCCGCGTGCGCGGTCCGGCTCACCAACGTGTATGGACCACGTCAGCGCCTGCGTGACGAGTTCCAGGGCTTCCTCCCGATCTTCGTTCGGCGCGCGCTCGACGGCGATGTGATCACCGTGTTCGGCGACGGCCGCCAGGAACGCGACTGCCTGTTCGTCGACGACGTGGTGGAGTGCCTCCTTCTCGCCGCGATCGCGCCCGACGCGCCCGGGCAGCTCTTCAATGTGGGGAACGACGAGCACCTCGAACTCCGCGTCATCGCCGAGGCGATCGTGCGCGCGGCGGGGTCGGGTCGGGTGGAGCACGTCGAGTGGCCCTCCGACCGCGACTCCATCGACATCGGTTCGTACTTCGGCGACTCGTCCAAGGCGAAGCGCATGCTCGGCTGGGAGCCGCGCACGGCGTTCACGGAGGGAATCGAGCGGACGATCGCGTTTTACCGTTCGCGCCGTTCGTGGTACCGGTGACCACGTCGACGAAGGTCCCCGTCGTCGACCTCGCGCGGCGCGCGGCCGCGCTCGAACCCGAGTTGTCGGAGGCGGTCGGCCGCGTGGTGCGGTCGGGGCACTACCTCCTCGGGCCCGAGCTCGAGGCGTTCGAAGCGGAGTTCGCGGCGTTCACCGGCCGGCTTCATGCCGTCGGCGTCGCATCCGGCAGCGACGCGCTGCGGCTCGCGCTGATCGCGCTCGGCGTCGGGCCCGGTCACGAGGTGATCGTGCCCGCGTTCACCGCGGTTCCGACCGCCGCCGCAGTGTGCGCGGCGGGCGCGGTTCCCGTACTCGTCGACGTCGATCCCGACACCGCGGTGATCGATCCCGACTCGGCCGCCGCGGCCGTGACCCCGCGCACGGGCGCGGTCATCCCGGTGCACCTTTACGGTCGCCCTGCGCCGATCCCCGAGCTCGGGGTGCCCGTGCTCGAAGACGGCGCCCAGGCGCATGGCGCACTGGATCCGGCTTCGGGCTCGGCGGCGGCGGCGTACAGCTTCTATCCCACCAAGAACCTCGGTGGCATCGGCGACGGTGGCGCGGTCGTCACCGACGACGACGACCTCGCGGCCACGGTACGGCTGCTCCGCGCGCACGGCGTCACGGATGCGTATACGCACGTCCGCATCTCCACGAATGCGCGTATGTCCGAGATCGAAGCCGCCGCGCTGCGGGTCGGGCTGCGCCGGCTCGCCGCGCAGAACGAGCGCCGTCGGGAGATCGCGGCGCGCTACCGCGACGCCGCACCCGATCTCCGGTGGCAGTCGCCGCACGAGCACCACGTGTACCACCTGTGCGTGTCGCGCGTCCCTGATCGTGATGCGTTCCGCGCGCGGATGCCGTTCGGCACTGGCGTGCACTACCCGCGAGCGCTTACAGAGCAGCCCGCGTACCTGCAGTTCGTCAGCGCTCCCTGCCCCGAAGCCGAGGCGTGGGCGGCGGAGTGTGTGTCGCTCCCGTGCTTCCCCGAGATGACCGACGACGAGATCGGGGTGGTGTGTCGAGCACTCCCCTGAACCCGGCGGTCGAGGCCATTTCTGCGTTCTTTCCCTGTTACAACGACGAGGCGACGATCGCCTCGATGGTGCGGCTCGCGGTGTCGACGTTCGAGCGCGTCGGCGTGTGCGATGCCGAAGTCATCGTCATCGACGACGGATCGTTCGACAATTCGCCAAAGGTGCTCGCCGAGCTCGTCACCGAGGAGCCGCTGCTGCGCGTCGTCACGCACGACCAGAACCGCGGCTACGGGGGAGCGTTGTTGTCGGGCTTCGCCAACGCGACCAAGCAGTGGGTCTTCTACACGGACGGTGACGGTCAGTTCGATCCCGCCGAGCTCGAGCTCTTGGTGCGGAACGGGTCTGACGATGTCGACGTCGTGCAGGGCTACAAGCTGCGTCGAGCCGACGGCGTGCTCCGGCGCGTGATCGGCCGCCTCTACCACCGATTTGTGGCGTTCTTCTTCGGGCTGCGGATCCGCGACACCGACTGCGACTTCCGGCTGATCCGCCGCAGCTCGCTCGACCAGATCGAGCTCGTGCACACCACGGGCGTGATCTGCGTGGAGCTCGTGCGCAAGCTCCAGGACTCCGGAGCACGATTCACCGAGGTGGGTGTCCACCATTACCGTCGCGTCTACGGCAAGTCGGAGTTTTTCCGCCTTCCTGCGATCGCCCGCACGCTCTGGGCCCTCGCGGGCTTGTGGGTGGGCCTCGTCGTACTGCGGCGCGGCCGCTGACATACGGGTCGCTCAGGCGAATCGGGGATAACCCCGCCCCCTTCGCTCTTAGCGCGATCCCCGAGACGCCACGACGATCACCGACGTGCCGAATGGCATGTCCCGACGCGACAGCACGCGCCGCTCGGCCTTTGCCAGCGGCGCGAACACGCGGTCGAGCGAGCGGCGCGCCACGTCGGACTCCGTCGAGGTTGCGGTTGCCGTCGCGGTCGCCGGGCGTCGCATCCGTTCGAGCCCACCGAGAACCGCGGCGGGCGGAGCGAGGAACGAGTAGGCGTACGTCGAGCGCTGCACGGTCAGGCCGTTGTCGCGTGCCAGTTCCACGAGCTCCGCCCGTCGGTAGCGCCGCTGTCCGTGCACTGTCACGTCGTGCTCGCGCCGGAGCGACTCGAAGGCGGGCTCGAGCAGCAACAGCACACCGCCGGGCGCGAGCACACGCGCCAGCTCACGGAACGCGAGCACGTCGTCGTGGACGGTGTACAGCACGGTGATGCCCATCACCGCGTCGAAGCTCCGGTCGGGGAAGGGGAGCGCCTCGAGCGACCCTTGCACCGGACGCATCTGTGGCCGGCGCGCGCGGACGAACGCAAGCGCGTCAGACGACACGTCGATCCCGACGAGGGTGCCGTATTGCGCGAGCCACGCCCCGTTTCCCCCCGGTCCGCATCCCGCGTCGAGGATGCGACGGGCATCGGACAGGCGGGACGCCAGGAGATCAGCCGCCAGTGCCCGCGTGTTGCGGTACCACCAGTGCTCGTCCTCGGCCGTCGCAATGCGCGCGTACTCCTCGACCTCCACTGGCCGGGAGGGTACCGCCGACGCGAATCAGCGCTGCGCGACGCGGAGCTCGTCGATGACGAGATCGGTCGACGACCAGGCCTGGATACCCACGCGGTTGCCAAATGCGCCTTCGCGTCCGCGGTCGACCGAGGCCTGCTTCAGGCTGTCGACCTCGAGCACGGTCTCGCCGTTCACCGACGCGACGAGTCGCTCATCGTCGACGGTGAGGCGCACGGCGAGGAGCCCGTGCATCGCCTCCGGGTCTGACGCGGGAACCCGTGCGATCGGGTTCCACAGCTCGCGGTCGGCGCGCCATTCGCGCACCAGGTAGCTGCCACCTTCGTACACCGGATCGACGTCGAACGAGTAGCCCGACATGCGGCCGTCGTCGTCGATCATCGCACGGAAGAGCAGGCCGAATCCGGGGCCTGACCGGAGGTCGACGTACGTCTCGAGCGCGAAGTCGGACGCAGCCGTCACGTCGGCCAAGGCCCAGCGTTCGTCGGCGCGGCGCATCACGAGGCTGCCGGTGCTGCGCACTTCCACGAGCGGGACTGCGTTGCCGAGCACCCACTCCGTGCCGGCTACGACGAACTGCTCCTCGGGCTCGGGCTCGGGCACCGAAGGTTCGTCGACTGCGAACGCGGCCGCACCGATCGCCGCGGCGGGCGAGTCGTCCCACTGTGGGCGCCAGCTGATCAGCGGCAGCTCGTCATCGATGTCTTCGACAGCGTCGAGCTCGACTTCGAGCTCGGGCTCGTGCGCGGCGACTTCGATGTCGGTTTCGGGTTCCGCGGGTTCCGCGGCGACCTCGGCGACGGAGTTGCGGCCGACTTCGGTCTCCGGCTCCGCCACCGGTTCGCCGACTGGCCTCGGCGTGAGGGGATCCCACGACGCGGGTCCCGGTTCGATCGCCACCGGCGCGTCGGCTTCCGCATCGCCCCAGTCGATGTAGAACCCGGTGTTCGTCGCCTCCGGGTCGGGTTCGTGCGCCCACGGTCCGGGAACGGCTTCGAACGGTGTCGCGGTCGCGAACCGAGGATCGAAGACCTCGGTCGGCGTCGCAACGTCGACGGTGTCCGCGGCTTCCGTCGCCCACGCGTCGTTCTCGTTCACGCCGAACGCCGCCGGGTCCGTGTCCGGTGTCGCGACAACAGGAGGCTGTTCGGACCAGGGTGTGGCCCAGGTCGGCTGCACCGGATCCCACGCGTCGGTGACGCCGGGCTCGGATTCGATATCGGGCGGGAGCTCAGCGGGCGTGTCGGCCGGCGTGTCGAACCCCGAGGGGCCCTGCAAGGCATCCCACGGCGACACGTACGACTCGCCCCGCATCGCGACGTCGATCGGTGGAGCATCCGCAGCGTTCGTCAGATCGGCAACGGTGCTCTGCGCGTTCGGCATCTCGACGAGCACCGACTCCGACTCCTCCTCGTCGGTGTCGTCCGGTTCGAATTCCGACTTGTAGTCAGCCTCGAACGTCGGCCACTCGTCGTACGGCTGTGCGTCGACGTCCTCGACCGCGCCGGGAGGCGGCGGTGTGACGAGTTCGGGCGACTTCGCGAAGGGGTCGTCGTTCGTTTCGTCGCTCGGTAGTGGCAACGGCTCGGGCAGCCGCGCGAGCTCCTCGAAGACATCGACGGGCTCCGCGGGCGACGGGGTCGTGGGCGTGGCGGGCGACGGGATCGACGCGTCGCCCGGCCACCGCACCGCCTCGAGCGGATCGATCCGCTCGATCGGCCAGTCGTCCTCGGCCGGTGCAGGCTCGCTCGCCGCTGCGATGGCGCGCGCTCGCCGCCGCCCGGTGACAGCCGGGACGGTCGGCGGCGCGACTTCTTGGCTTTGCCGAAGCTGCGCGACGGTGTCTTCGATGCTCGAGGGCATCGGCAGGTCGGCGACGGCCGGTGCCGGTGTGTCGGTCGCGAGTGCAGCCTCGAGCTCGGGGGTCGACGCCGGCACTCGAAGCTCCGACACGTCGACACCACACGATCCGGCGAGCACGAACAGGTCGCTGTCGGGGATCGGGATGCGACCCTTCTCGTATGCGTTCAGCTCACGCCGCGTCAGGCCCGCGCCGCGTGCCACCTCCGACTGCGACAAGCCCTTGCGCCGCCGGACGTCGCGCAGGTGCTTGCCCAGCTGTTTCGGGGTCAGCGTGTCGAGCGTGGGCGCCTCGGCCATGTTCCCCGGGTATCGGCCTCCTACCTGCGTCCCTGTAGGGTCAGTCCCGTGGCGCTCTATGCGCTCGGCGACGTCGAGCCCCGCATCCATCCCGCCGCCTACGTGCACCCCGATGCCACCGTCATCGGCAACGTCGCGATCGGAGCGGAGTCGACCATCTGGCCCCAAGCCGTCCTCCGGGGCGACTACGGCTACATCACGATCGGGGCCCGCACCTCGATCCAGGACGGCACGGTGGTCCACTGCACCGCCGAGTACCCCACGATCATCGGCGACGACTGCGTTGTCGGACACCTCGCGCACCTCGAGTGCTGCATCATCCACGACCGCGCGCTTGTCGGCACCGGGTCGATCGTGCTGCACCGCGCAGTGGTCGAGTCGGGTGCGCTCGTGGGTGCGGGCGCGGTCGTGCCGAACGACATGATCGTGCCGGCGGGAGCGATGGCGCTTGGTGTGCCGGCGAAGCTGCGCCCCGACTCGGCCGACACCCAGGAGATCGAACGCATCGCGGGCCTCTACGTCGCGAACGCGGTGCGGTACCGCAAGGAACTGCGCCGGCTCGATTGACCCTTCACGGCCTACCCCTTCACGTAGGCGAACTTCTCGGCGACCTTCCCGTCGCGCACCCGGATCACGTCGACGCCGCGTACGGCGCTCTCGGTGCCGTCGTCGTTCTTCCACGTGAACCGCCACTGCACCACGCAGCGGTCGGCGGTCGCGATCACGTCCTCCGCGTCGAAGTGCGCGGTGGGGGTGGAACCGAAGAAGTCCTCCCATGCCGCGCGCACCGCCGACTGTCCAACGCGGCGCTCGCCCATCGGTGGCGACGTGCTCTCGAACACGCAGTCGTCCGTCATCGCCGCCATTACCGCGTCGACGTCGTGACGGTTGAAGGCCTCGTTGAACGTTTCGACGGCCGCGACTGTCGCGGTGGTGTCGTGAGCCATCAGGCCTCCTGTGTCGTCTTCTGGGTTTCGGTAGATGTCGGGTTCGACGAAGATGAGCTTGGCGACGGGCACCGAGGCTCTCACGCGCGCTTCGACCGTGTCGATCGCGCGCGCGAGCCCCCGTATTGTGTCGCACGCGAGCTCGAGTTTGGCGGCGACGAGCACGTCGTCAGGACCGAGGTGCATCGTGCGCAGATGGATGATGCGAGTGACCTCCGGTCCGTCGGAGATCGCAGCCCGAATTTGCTCGTCGTACTCCGGTGTGACCGCCTCGCCGATGAGCAGGCTCTTCATCTCGATCGCGAGCACCACCGCGATGACGCCCAGCAACGCGCCTATGCCGAGGCTTCCCGCCGCGTCCCACCGCGGATCGTCGGTGACCTCCGAGATCGTGATGCCGACCAGTGCGATGGCGAGGCCGACCAGCGCGCCGGTGTCCTCGAGGAGGACCACGGGGATCTCCGCGTTCTTGGTGTTGCGGATGAAGCTCCACCACGACCGGCCCTCGCGCATCGGCAGGGCCTCGCGCCGAGCCGTCCGGAGCGACAGTGCTTCGAGCACGATCGCGACTCCGAGCACCGCGTAGGCCACCAGCGGCGAATCGAGATGCTCGGGGTTGCGCAACTTGTCGACACCCTCGGCGAGCGCGAAGAGCGAACCGAGCGAGAAGAGCACCAACGCGACCACGAACGCCCAGAAGTAGCGCTCCGGTCCGAAGCCGAACGGGTGCACTTTGGTGGGCGCGCGCCGGCTGCGTCGACCACCGAGGAACAGCAGTCCTTGGTTGCCGGTGTCGGCCACCGAGTGGACCGCCTCCGCGAGCATCGAAGCCGATCCGGTGACGGCGAACGCGAGGAACTTCGCCGCTGCGATGCCGAGGTTGGCGAGGAACGCGGCGACGATTGCCCGCCGAGTCCCGTCATGCATCGGCGACGTCCCACACCGAGGCGGTCGCGACCCGTGTGACGGTACCGTCGGGCGCCGACATGCGCACGATCGACGAACCGCGCTCGTAGCCCTCGAGCCGTCCGGTGACCGACTGCGGCGCCCCATCCGGTGTGGTGCACGCGATACAAAGCGTGCGCCCGCGTCCGAGTCGGATCCGCTCGTCCCAGCCGTACCGGAGGCGCCCATCGGGTCCGACGCGCGCGGCGCGGCCGACATGCACGCCATGCTCGCGGTACGAGTCGGCGAGCGCGGTCGCTCGATCGGGTCCGCAGAACTCGTCGGTGGCGTCGAGGAGCACGCGCGCGAACGTCCGGCCATGGTGCGGCAGACCGGAGTCGAGTCCGAGCGCGAAGTGCACGAGCTCGTGCAGCACCACGCCCTTCGTTCGGTAGCGGCGGGGGAGCGTGATCGTCGGGCCCGCTTCCTCTTCACGGTAGAAAGCCTGGCGAGCGCCGTTGCCCGGGCGCAGGCGCGGCACCGTCGAGAGGTTCCGGTCGGGAAAGCGCAGGTGCCACCACATCGAGCCGACCACGCGGTCGACGAAGCGCGCGCAGGCTTCGAGTCCCGGAAGCGGGCTCGACGGCAGCGGAGTCTCGGCGAGGTACAGGCGCGTCCGCTGCGCATCGCGAGGACGGCGCGGCCCCCTGAGATCATCCTGAGACGTTGCGGAACCGTCCATCGACCGTCACGGTAGGCTCCGCGCGTGCCGCCCCCGCGTACCAGCAGCCTGTCGCGCCGCGTGCGCCGATGAGCGGGCCGATCATCGAGGTGCGCGGCCTCTCGAAGCGCTTCGGCGCGGGTGTCCTCGCGGTCGACGATCTGAGCTTCCAGGTGGACCAGGGTCAGATCTGCGGGTTGCTCGGCCCGAACGGCGCGGGAAAGACCACAGCCCTCCGCGTGCTGCTCGGCTTGATCTACCCCACCGCCGGTGAGGCGTGCCTCTTCGGCCGGCGCGTTCGCCCAGGTACCCCGTTGCTCGGCAGGGTCGGCGCACTCATCGAGACCGCGGCGTTCGTCCCGCACCTCTCGGGGATGACGAACCTCGAGCTCTGGTGGGAGGCGGGCGGCGCCCGTCTTGCCGACGCTGATCTCGACAGCGCGCTGGCGATCGCCGGGCTCGGAGACGCGATCAACCGCAAGGTGAAGACCTACTCCCAGGGCATGCGCCAACGGCTCGGCCTTGCGCGTGTGCTGCTCGGCCGGCCCGAGGTGCTCGTGCTCGACGAGCCGACGAACGGTCTCGATCCCGGCGAGATGCGCGAGGTGCGCCAGCTCGTGCACCGCGTAGCCGACGCCGGCGCCACCGTGCTCTTCTCGAGCCACGTCCTCGCCGAGGTCGAACAGATCTGCACCCATGCCGTGGTGATGGACAAGGGTCGCCTGGTCGCGTCCGGCTCGGTGACCGAGCTCATCGGGGTCTCGGGTTCCATCTACTTCGAGGTCGACGACGTCGCCGCCGCGCAGCGGGTGTTGCAAGAGGTCCGAACCGTGACGCGGGTCGACGCCGAACCGCCCGGGCTCACGGTTGGCATCAACAGCGGTTCACGCTCGGAGCTCGTTGCCGCGCTCGTGCGCGCGGGTGTCGGTGTGGAGACGGTGATGTCGCGCCGCCGCCTCGAGGATGCGTTCCTCGGGCTGGTGGAGGGCGAGAACTGATGGGGCTCGTCCGCACCGAAACGGTGAAGGCCACACGCCGCCTGCGCACCTACATCGCGTTCGCGGTGGTGGTGGTGATCCCGATCATCATGACGGTCGCGCTCAAGGCCAACCCGCCCGATCCGGGGGAGGAGCATGGCGGTGGCGGCGGTCTGTTCTTCCTCGCCGCGCGCTTCTCGGGGCTCGTCATGCCGGCGGCGGCCCTCGCACTGATGAGCACGTTCATGCTCATCATCATCGTGGCCATCTTCGGCGGCGACGCGATGGCGAGCGACGCTTCGTGGGGGAACCTGCGGTTCATCCTGATGCGGCCGGTCGGGAGGGTCAAGCTGCTCGCGGCCAAGCTTCTGGTTGCGGCGCTCGTGTCGTGGGCCGCGGTACTCACCGTCACGTTGGTCGGGCTCGCAGCCGGAGCCATCGCGTTTGGCTGGCAGCCACTGACGCTTCTGAACCAAACAACCGGCGATCAACTCGTGAACCTCGGGATCGCGACCGCCTACATCGCGTGGATGCTCACAGGTCTCGTCGCGTTCACGTTCCTGCTCTCGTGCATGACCGACTCGCCGGCCGCCGCCACCGTCACCGGCGTCGGTCTCTACATCGCGTCGCAGATTCTCGACGCGATCGAGCCGCTCGGATCGTTGCGGTACGTGTTACCCACGCACTACCTGGACGCGTGGCGCGCCCTCATCTTCCAGGGTCACGCTACGTCCGATATGGCGCGCGGCGCGCTGTTGATGTTCGGCTACGTGCTCCTCTTCACCGGGATCGCGGTGTGGTGGTTCCGCCGCAAAGACATCCTCAGCTGACTCGCACGTCAGTTCACGGCGGAATCAGCTGAGTTCGGGCAACTCCTGGTCCTGGGCGAGGCTGGGGGCGTAGAGGTCGTTGTGCTCGGTGACGCGAGCGAGGACCGTGGCGGGATCGAACTGCAGCGCGTCGCCGTCGCCGCTCTCGGCGGCAGTCCCGACCTCGTCCCACGTGACCGGCGTCGACACGCTCGGCTCCGGTGTCGCGCGCAACGAGTACGCGCACACGGTTGTCTTGTGCCGGTCGTTCTGGCTCCAGTCGACGAACACCTTTCCGTTCCGCTGATCGCGCGCCATGGTCACCGTGACGTGCTTCTTGTCGCGTGACTCGAGGATCCGCCCGACCGCGAGCGCGAACGCCTTCGTGGCTTCGGCGTCTACAGACGGCCGGAGCCCGACCGAGAGATGGATCCCCTTCGAGCCCGACGTCTTCGCGACCACGTGCAGACCCAGTTGGTCGAGCAGCTCGCGCACGTCGAGCGCAACACGCGCGCAATCGACGATGTCAGCCGGCGCGCCCGGGTCGAGGTCGAACACCATCGCGGTGGGGTGCCACGGGTCGCTCGCACGTGCCTGGGGGGTGTGGAGCTCCAGCGCGGCGAGGTTTGCCGTCCACACGAGCCCCGGAACGTCCTGGATCGAGCACGCCTGGATGTCGGAGCCCGCGTCGAGCGGCACCGTCTCGACCCACGGCGGACGGTGGCCGGGGCAGCGCTTCTCGAAGAAGCGCTCGCCTTCTACGCCGTCGGGGAGCCGCACCATCGTGAGCGGGCGGTCCCCGAGGTGGGGGAGCAGCGCCGAGGCGACCCGGGTGTAGTAATCGACGACCTGGCCTTTGGTGAAGCCGGTCGCGGGGTACAACACCTTGTCGAGGTTGGTCAGCCGGAGTTGGCGACCGCCGACCTCGACGAGCGTTTCCGCCCCTGCGCGTCCCGTACCCTTGGACCGAGTGGCCACGACCTGCGAAGGTAGTAGCCCCTGAAGCGGGCTGACTCGACCTCCGATTCGACCCAGGAGAAACCCCGTGCCCAGCGCAATTTGGCGCGGCTCGATCAGCTTTGGGCTGGTCACCGTGCCGATCAAGATGATCTCCGCGACGCGGTCCCTCGACGTCCGGTTCCACCAACTCGAGGAAGGCACCGGCTCCCGCATCCGCTACCGCCGCGTGGCCGAGCAGTCCGGCGAAGAGGTCCCGAACGAAAAGATCGTGAAGGGATACGAATTCGAGCCCGGCCGCTACGTGGTGGTGGAGGCCGACGAGATCGCAGGCCTCAAGCCGAAGGCGAGCCGCCAGATCGAGATCGAAGACTTCGTCGACCTCGCCGACATCGATCCCGTCTACTTCGAGCAGCCGTACTACCTCATCCCCGACAAAGACAACGCCAAGGCGTACCGCCTGCTCGCCGACGTGATGCAGGAGCTTTACAAGGTCGCGATCGGACGCTTCGTGCTCCGTTCGAAGGAGGCACTCGTCGCGATCCGTCCGGTCGACGGCGTGCTGGTGCTCGAGACGATGCGTTTCGCCGACGAGGTGCTCGCGCCCGACCGTGAGCAGCCGCTGGCCGAGCCGGCCAGCGAGCCCACCGAGCGCGAGATGGTGATGGCGCGTCAACTCGTGGGCTCGCTCACCGCGAAGTTCGATCCCGAGAAGTACCACGACGAATACCGCGAGGAGTTGCTCGCACTCATCGACAAGAAAGCTGCCGGCGAGGAGATCGTCGCTGCCCCCACCGCGCAAGAGCCGGCCAAGGTGCTCGACCTGATGGCCGCGCTCGAAGCGAGCCTCGCTCGCGCGGGCGCGAAACAGGCGAGTAGCGGACGCGGTTCCGCCAAGAAGACGGCTGCGTCACGCTCCGCCAAGTCGTCGAAGCGCGGGGTACCCGCGAAGAAGGCAGCCGCGAAGAAGGCTTCGGCGAAGAAGATCACCGCCAAGCGCACGCGAAGATCGGCCTGAGCTGGTTACTTCGCCTTGCTGATCTCGGAGCCGACGGTGAGCCCGAACATTGCCACCGTCGACGCCGCGAGCAGCTTGTCGGCGGCGATCCGCGCGCCCATGACGACGATGACCGCGAACACATAGGCCTCGGTGGCCGCGCGCATGAACGACGTGGCGCCGGCCCAGATGAAGTGGTTGGGCAACATGGCGACCACCACCGCGAACACGAACGCCGCCTTCTCGTAGGGCCGCGCGTGGGAACGCGCGAGCGAGACAGCCGCAACCGTGATCGCGAGCACGAGAAAAGCGAGAGACGCGTCACGGAAGAGCCCGGCACCGCTCGAGGGTGAGAACTTGTCGCGCGCGTCGATGAGCCCGGAGAGTGGGACCACGATGTTCGTGTTGCCGGAGTCGCCGATCGGGAAACTTCCCCACTGCAACCGGAGTGCGATCTGCCAGACCGCAGCGACCGCGAGAGGGATGACACCGACGATCAGCTGCGCCCGCTGCTCGCCCGCGCCGATGCGACGGCGTGCGAACTCCCAGACCCACATCACCACGAGCGCAATCGGCAGCACTGCGGCCGTCTCGCGCGTCAACACCGCGTACGTCGCCAACAGCACCGCGACCACGGTGTGCTGACGGCGCAGCGCCAGCACGGCTCCCGCGAGCGAAGCCGCGGCGACGATCTCGGTGAGATCGAACCCGAGTGAGTAGACGAAGCCCGGATAGAGCGGCAGGAGCAGCCCCCATACCGCGGGTCTGCCGCTGTCCACGGCGAGCGCGCCTCCGAACCATCCGAGGGCGAACATCGCGAGCACGTTGACCGCGATCAGCGCGAGCGGCACCAGGTCGGGGTCGCCCAAGCTCCCGAGGTACCCGAGCAGCGGATACCCGATCCGCGCGCTGCGCAGCGCCGGCGTGTCGAAGATGACGCCCTCGACGCGCTCGGCGGTGGAGAACGGCCTGACGGCCATGCGGTAATAGAACTGCCCGTCGAACGTGCTGCCGCGCGGGAGCACCTCGAGCGAGCTCGGAGCGGCCGCGGGATCGGTCCACGGGGGCGCCGCGTGCACAAAACCGGAGACGCCGTGTTCCGACGCGAGCGCGATCCCGGCGACGACGAGCAGCGCGATGACTCCGCTCGCACACGCCACGCCGATGGGCCGGCCCCAGAAGCGGCGCAACCCGGTGATCATCCGATTGCACGCTGCTCGGCCATGACCCGGCGGAACGCTACCAGTGCGTGACACGGAGCCATGGGCTCTCGACGCTGCTCAGCCGGCGTACATTGTTCGTTCCGCCGACACTGAGCGAGTGTTGATGCCTACCCCCATCGACGAACGGTTGAGCCTCGTCGTTCCGATCTGGAACGAGGAGGAGGCCATTCAGGTCATGGTCGACGTCGCGCGCGCGGCCCTTGATGCTCTCGTCGCCGATGCCGAGCTCGGGGGCTATGAGATGGTCCTCGTCGACGACGCGTCGACCGATGGCACCGGCAAGTTGCTCGACGAGCTCGCGGCGTCCGACTCACGCATTCACGTCGTCCGTCACGAGCGCAATCGTGGCTTGGGCGGCGCGGTCCGCTCGGGGCTCGCTGCGTCTACCGGCGACCTCGTGCTCTACACCGACGCCGATCTCCCGTTCGACCTGCGCGAGATCGGGCGGCTCATGCGGATCGTGCGCACGTACCAGGCCGACGTGCTCAGTGGCTACCGGCTCGATCGTCGGAGCGAGGGCTTCCGCCGCACGCTCTACTCGGGTGTGTACAACGGCCTCATCCGGCTCTCACTCGGTCTTCGGGTGCGCGACGTGAACTTCGCGTGCAAGCTCCTGCGCCGACGGGTGCTCGACGCGGTGCAGCTCGAGAGCGAGGGCTCGTTCATCGACGCCGAGCTCATGGCCCGCGCCGACCGGATGGGCTTCAGCATCGTGCAGGTCGGTCTCGACTACTTCGCGCGTTCGCGTGGCGTCTCCACGCTGTCGTCGTGGGGGACGATTTCGGGCATCCTCAGCGAATGGCGCGCGCTCGCCCCGGAGATCCGCCGCTTGGGGCCGCCCGGCATCGGCAACTCACGCTGAAACGAGCGGGGCTGGTCTAGTTTCGGCCCCGCCATGACGGGGCCGCTGCTCATCGTGAACGCCGACGACTTTGGTCTGACCGCGAACCTCTGTCGCGCCGTCCTGCGCGGGGGTGAGCGCGGGATCGTCACCAGCACGTCGGCCCTCGCCAACGGCGCCGCGCTCCCGGGTTCCGCAGCGGCGCTGCGCGACTCCGGCCTCGGCGTGGGCGCCCACCTCGCGGTCGTCGGCCACCAAGCCCCGGTGCTCGAAGCCCGCGAGGTGCCGACGCTCGTCGACCGGTACGGCCACCTGGCGCCGGGCTGGCGGCCCTTCCTCACGCGCTGCGCGCTCAGGCGGATCGATCCCGAAGATGTGCGCCGCGAGTTCACCGCGCAGGTCGAGGTGCTCCGCGCCTGCGGTCTGACGCTCACGCACCTCGACACGCACCAGAACCTCCACCTGTGGCCGAGCATCGCGCGCGTCACCGTCGAGCTCGCGTCGACGAGCGGCATTTCGGCGATTCGCGTGACGCGAACAGCTGGGTGGTCACCGATCGCGCTCGGCGTACGACACCTCTCGACGCGACTCGAGGCGCGCGCCCAGAAGGCCAACGTGCTGTTCCCCGACGCCACCGCCGGGTTCGACGAAGCGGGGCGGCTCGATCTCGAGCGGCTCCGCGGCTCGCTCCAGCGGTTGGCCAAGCTCGGCGTGTCGAGCGCAGAGCTCGTCTGCCATCCCAGCGAGGATGCCGACACCGAGCTCGCCGCGCTCGGATGGAACTACCGCGGCCAAGACGAGCTCGACGCGCTCGTGTCGAAGGAGGCACGCGCCGCCGTGGAACGCGCCGGCTTCCGGCTCGGTACGTTCGCCGATCTCGGCATGCCGCGGCAGGCCAACCGAGAGACGCGCCGGTAGGCTGCGGTTCGTGCTCACCGAGCCGGCGCACGGAGCTGCGCTTGTTGCGGAGGGCACCGACCGGTCAGGCGCCACATGGCTCGTCCGCCGAGCCGCGCTCGCCTACGTCGCGATCGCGATCGCGCTCACGGCTGTCGGCGCGCTCGCCACGAGCCTTCCCGATACGAAGGGCACGCTCGAGTTCGGCGGTTCCGACGTACTCGCCGGGTGGTGTCACTACGACTGCGGCTGGTACGTCGACATCGCCGACCGCGGGTACTTCTACATTCCCGGTACTCAGTCGTCGGTTGCCTTCTTCCCGGGCTATCCGCTGGTCGCGCGTCCGCTCGCGCGGCTGATCGACAACACACCGCTCGCGCTGATCATGGTCACGTGGGTCGCGGGCCTTGCGACCGTGATGCTGTTCGCGTTCTGGTGCGCGACGAGGCTCGAGCGACGCACCGCGTTGACCACTGTTGCCTGCTTCGCTCTCTACCCGTACGGGTGGTTCCTCTACGGCGCCGGGTATGCGGATGCGCTGTTCCTCGCGCTCGCCATCGGCGCGTTCGTGCTCCTCGAACGCGATCACGCGTTGCTCGCCGGGCTCGCCGGGGCGGCCGCGGGCGCCACCCGACCGGTCGGCGTCGCGGTGGCCGTCGGCCTGCTCCTGCGCGCCATCGAGCGGAGAGGTGGGCTTCCCGCGCGCACCGACAGCACGCGACTCGGGGCGTTCGGCATCCCGGCACGACTCGACCTCCGCGCGCTGCAACGCCGAGACCTGTGGGTGCTCCTCGCACCCGCGGGCCTGGTCGCGTGGTCCGTGTGGCTCTGGGCCCGGTTCGACGACCCCTTCGCGTACTCCACCGTGCAGAAGGCGTGGCAACAGGCAGAGGGACCACACACCTGGTTCAAGCTCACCTTCGGCTATCAGGTGCTCCACGATTCCGACTTCGGCTACCGCGCCGGGCTCGTCGTGCAGGCGCTGCTCACGCTCGTGGTGCTGGTCGCAGTTCCGCTCGTCGCCCGTCGCTTTGGTGCGTCGTACGGTGCGTACACGCTCGCCGCGGTCGCGCTCCCCGCGGTCGCGACCAGCAACTTCCAGGGAATGGGCCGGTACCTGCTCGGGGCATTCCCGGTGTTCGCGCTCGCGGGCACGCTGCTCGCCGAACGACCGCGGGTGCGTACGCCGGTGCTGGTCGGAGCGGGCACGCTCCTCGTGATCGGCGCGTTCGGATTCGCGCGCCACTGGTATCTCACGTGATCGACGCCGCGGCGGCGACTGCCCGCCGCGCGTACGCATCCGAGTCGATCGGCACGCGCGTGCACACCGCCCTCCGGTGGCGCACCTGCCCGTTCCGTGACGTCGCCGCCGTGGTGCCGTGCCACGGTGAAATCCTCGACGCCGGCTGCGGCCACGGCCTCCTCAGCCTCTATCTGGCGGCGCAGGCACCCGAGCGCCGCATCACCGGCGTCGACATCGACGACGAGAAGCTCGTGGTGGCGCGTCGAGCCATGGCCGCGGCGCACGTCGAGAAGCGCGTGACGTTCGAACGAGTCGATCCCGACTGGCGTCCGGACCCGCAGTGGGACGCGATCGTGGAGGTCGACATGCTCTACCTCCTCGGTTGCACGCGCTCAGCCGAGTGGCTGCGCATCGCAGCAGCGGCGCTCGCGCCCGGCGGTCGCCTCGTGGTGAAGGAGCTCGACGTGACGCCGGCGTGGAAGGCGCGGTGGAGCCGGTTCCAGGAGCTGCTCGCGACGCGCGTCATGCGCATCACGGAAGGCGAGGAGCTCGAACTGATCCCGCGCGCCGAAGTGGTCGCGACGATGACGGCGGCCGGGCTCACCGTTGACGCGCGTCGGCTCGACCGCGGGCGGCTACACCCTCACTACATCGCGGTGGGAACGCGAGCGGACTCCTGACCATGGCCATGCCCGCGCGATTCCCGATCCGATTCACCTGGGCGAACCGCGCCATGGTGCTGCTCGGGATCGTGCCCGACCACTGCCGAGTGGAAGTTGACGAGGGGGAGCTCCGTGTGCGCATGGCGTGGGCGTTCCGGCTCGACGTACCGCGCGCGAACGTTCGCGCCGCGGCGCACGACGACCGCCGCGTGTGGGCCTGGGGTGTGCACGGCTGGCGAGGAACATGGCTGGTGAACGGCTCGTCGTCGGGGCTCGTGCGCATCGAGCTGGATCCCGCAGGGCATGGCCGGGTGACGGGCTTCCCTGTTCGGGTCCGCGTGCTCCTGGTGTCGGTGGAAGACCCCGACGCGCTCGTCGACGTGTTGACGATGCCTACGCGGTGACGACGCGCACGGAGAGCCCGGCCGCGGTGACGAGGTGCCCGACATCGTCCGGATCGCTCGTGATGATCTCGTCGCCATCGCGGGCGACGAGGACGACCGCTGCGTCGATGGCGCCGCCAGTACCGGCGACACTCAGCAGTACTCCGCAGGCACGGCCCAACTGATCGTCGATGGGCACCACGTCGACGGCCTTCAACAACCAGCCAACGTTGGCCTGGCGCCCGCTCGCGTCGCGCCAAACCTGCGCGACGACGAGCGGATGGGTGCGCAGCTCGAGACCGTGTATCTGTGCGACTCTGAGTCGACGCGTGATGGCGCGGTCGCCACGGTCAACCGCGACGAGCGCGCCGGCGTCGAGAACGAGCGCGCTCACGCGTGAGGGCCGGCCCGCAGACCAAGTTCGGCTTCTGCCGCCGCAAGCTCCTCGGGCGCACCGGAGTAGGAACGACTACGAGGCTTTGCGCTCCGGAGCGATGACCTCGGAGCGGCGGTGGCGGCGCCTCACCCGGACGGCGGCCAGCTCGCCGTGGTCCTCTTCCAGCCAGCCACAGGCACAGATCAGGAGATCGTCGGCCGACGGGTGGAACTGCGCGCAGGCTTCGAACCGCAGTGCCCCGGCCTCGATCGTGTTCTCGATCACGCTCTCCATGAAGTGCCTCCCGGTGCTGTGGATGCTCACTCCGCGAGCATCGCGCCGGGGTAAGACACTCATTCCTCGATCGAGGACGTTCATTCCTTCATCGGGGGCTCGTCGAGGCCGCTCGGCGGCTCCGGGACCGGTTCGGGGACCGTTTCGGATGCGCCGATGGCAACGGTGCCGGGAGCCGCCGGCGTGTCGCTGCCACCGCCGCTGCTCCCGCTTCCTCCGCCGCCGCCACCACTACCACCATTGGAGAAGAAGCGCATGAGCGTCGCCGCGAGCCCGTCGATCGGGCCCCCACCCCCGCCACCGCCGGTGACGAGCACCTCGGGCACCACCGTGATGTGGCCCTCGGCCACCGCGTTCGCGACCGCGACAACCGCCGTGGCGCCGCCTCCGAGCGCCTTGGTCTGGGCTTCGAACCCGATCGCGCGCGCGAGGCCGAGGGCCTCGGTGGCCTTCGCCTCGGCGAGCCCGATCGCCTGGACCTTCGTCGCCTCGGCACGACCGGTGAGCTCGACGTACGC
Source organism: Acidimicrobiia bacterium (assembly GCA_040880805.1). Taxonomy (NCBI): domain Bacteria; kingdom Bacillati; phylum Actinomycetota; class Acidimicrobiia; species Acidimicrobiia bacterium. Next base: position 44,417 of record JBBDHW010000022.1, read on the forward strand.
GGCCTCGCCTTTGCCTTCGTTCTCTCGTGCCTCGGCTTCGTTGGCCTTGATCTGCACGCCCACTTGCGCGCCCGCGAGTTGAGCCTGCATGTCGGCGGTGCCCTTCGCCTTCTCCATCTCGATGCGCGAGGTCTGCGCGCGTTGTTGCTCCTCGAAGGTCGCCTTTTCCTGATTCGCGATCTCGCGCTGGGTGAGCACGAGCACGAGCTCGGGTGGGAACACGACGTCCTGGATGTACACACCCCGCGTCTCCACCTCGTATTGGACGAGATAGCGCGTGATCGCCTCCAGTGCCGCGGCCTGCACTTCGCGCCGCGTCTCGATGAACTTCACCGCTTCGAGCGCCTGGAGCGTGTTGCGGAAGTGGTTGCCCACCGCCGACTGGAGCACCTCGCTCACCAGGTTCCGCATCGTGCCGACCATCGAGATCACCTTGGGCGCGCGCGTGTCGGGCACGTGGATCTGCACTTGCAGGTCGATCTGGAACACGAATCCTTCACGGCTCTTGCCGACGATCGACGACAGCTGCGCGTCGAGGTCGTGTGCTTCGGAAGTCGCGTCGGCCCAGTTCAACGTGAGGATGAACGTGGGAACGATCTCGGCCGCGTAGACGCGCGGGTTGATGGGGTACTTGCCGGTGCGCAACGGCTCCTGCCAGATGCCGCGGTGGCCCGGTCGCACGATCGACCCGAACTTGAACTCCGCTCCCGACGTGTCGAGCGTGGGAAGACCGACGAAGCCCTTGATCACCGCGACCTCACCCTGGTTCACGACGAGCATCGGCACGAGATCGACGCGCACCAGGAACGGGTTCAGCAGGTACGCGCCGTAGAGCAGCGGGTCGTGCTGCAGCCCGATCTTTCCGCCGGCGTCGAGGAAGGCCTGGTAGTCCTGGTAGTTGTTGTGCACCTCGTTCTTGCTGCCGAGCAGCACTTCGATGAGGTCGGCGTCTTGCACGCCTCCCTCACGGGTTTCCATCTCGGCGATGTCGTCGAACCCGCCCAGCCGGCTCGCGATGTCGCCCGACGGCAGCGGTGGTCCCTCGAGCGTGGTCACCACGCCGATCAGGTCGATCGCGCCGTCGGGCGCGATGATGACCACGCGGAGTTGATCGGGCGACAGACCGAACGACTGCGGTGAGAGCATCCCGCCTTTCGATTGCGAGACGAGCTCCGGCGACACCGGCAACCCGTACACGCCTTGGGTGGTGACCACGAGGAACGCGACGGGGTGGATGGGCACGAGGGTGCCCGGTGGGAGGACCGGCCGTTGTACGCCCTTCTGCCCGCCGCCCTCGACGAAACCCTGGAGTGCGGAGAAGTTGCCGAACTCGGTCTTGTACTCGGCGCTCTTCGCGCCGATCGGCAGCGGCGCTCCCACTTGCGCGATCACCACGCCGATCTCACCTGCGGGCACCTGCACCCACGGGAACTTCTTCACCCCGAACATCGGCCACAGCTTGAGACGCAACCCCGGCATGAGCAGCGTGGCCTGGTAACCCGCCTCGCCGCGGAACCCGATCGGGTTGTCTTCGGAGAGCTTGCGGAACGCGAACCGCTTCGAGACCAGTCCCACCTCGGCCGGGCCGATCGAATGGAACGACTTGAGAACGATCGCGATGATCAACACGACCACCACGATGATCGCGATCAGACCACCCATGACGCCACCTCTCCTTCTTCTGCCTTCTCATGGTTCACAGCGAGCGCGTGTAGTCGACGACCTGCTGGATCTCGTTGGCCGACAGCTGGCCGCCGAACGCGGGCATGCCGCTCGCGCCGCGCGTGACGAACTTCACCTCGTCGGCGACGTTCGGGAAGCGCTTCGCGACCGCCCCGTCGGAGAGCTGTGGACCAAGGCCACCACCGCCGTCGCTGCCATGACACCGAGCGCAGTTGGCGGCGAACAACGCGGCGCCCGGTGACGCGTTCGCACCGCTGCTGCCACCCGACTCCGATGGCTCGTTCGTGAACAGCAGCAGGAAGAACACCGCGGCTGCAACCAGCGCCAGTACCTCCACCACGTTCACGATGCGCTTGAACATCAGAAGAGGGGGATGGCCGGCGGCCGCGACGTGAAGAACCAGACGCTGCTCGTGAGCCAGATCCCCACGAGCGCGGCGAACACGAGGCCGCCGACGATCGGCAGCGCTCGGCCGGGAAGGCCGTGCATTCGTACGGCCAGCACCTTCACCGTGAACGCGCCGTAGAACACGCAGCCGAGAATCGAGTGGACCAGCACCCGGGAGTCGGTGGACTGGAAGCCGATGCCCCAGAGGCACTGGTACGCGACCGGCAGGCTGAGCGCGAACGCGGCGGTGCCCACGAGCCGGTGGGCGTCACCGAGCCATGGTGGCACAGTGCGTGGCACGTTCAGCTTGCCGTAGATGCGCATCGCGAGCAGTAGCTGCGCGACCGCGAGCACCACGACCGCGGTGGCGAACCACACCTTGAGCTCGATCGTCCCCGTGAAGAACAGCGTGTACGGCTTCTCGCCGGTGGGGTCGTGCACGTGGCTGTACACGCCGAGAGCCACCGAGACCGCGCCGCCCGCGAGCAGAGGGATCAGCAGCTTGACCGTGGGATCACTGCGTGTGACCGGCGCCGTCGTCATCATGGCTCCGTCGTCATGGCGGCCCCTTCCCGCGCGCATCGTACGCTGCCGGAGTTACGCTCGGGCGTGCCGTCGTTGCCCGACCGCCTCCGCGTGCTCGCGGGCGACGCCGTCCATTACGCGTGGGAGGGGTTCGCCCGCGCCGCAACCATCAAACCCGGGAGCGCGCGGGCCCGACGATTCCGCCGATTCGGTGAGCGGTCCGCGATCTGTTTTCCCGTCGCCGCGCTCTTCGGTGAGGAGTACATGGAGATCGGCGAGGGTTCCATCGTCGGTCCGCACTGCACGATGTCGGCCGGGATCATGCCCGGCCACACGCTGGGGAACGTCCCCCGGCTCCGCATCGGCGACCGGTGCCTCCTGGGCAAGGGCAGCGGCATCGTCACGCACGACTCGATCGAGATCGGCGACGACGTCTTCACCGGCCACTACGTCTACATCACCGACGCCAGCCACGGCTACGAGGACGTCACGCTCCCGATCGGCCGGCAATTCGGCGAGGCCAAGCCGGTGCGCGTCGGTGACGGGTCCTGGCTCGGGCACGGCGTCGTGGTCCTGCCGGGCGCCGACATCGGCCGCCACGTGGCCGTGGGCGCCGGCTCGGTGGTCACCGGCCCGTTGCCCGACTTCAGCGTCGCCGTCGGCAGCCCCGCGCGCGTGATCCGCCGCTACGTCGACGGCGAGGGTTGGGTGCGGGTGCCTGAGGAGCGAACGGCTGCGAGCCGGGTACCCCGGCGCGCAGTGAGCGACCCATGATCTAGGTTGGCGACGGGTAGGCAGGCAGGGCGTCCTCGGGCGGGAGCTTCGTGAGCACGGTCACCGACGTCGCGTCGTCGTACAGGCCGACCGGCTTCGCGGGCCAGTTGCCGGGCAGGTACCGCTTCCCCCCGTCGGCGTAGCGGTACAGACCCGAGCCGGCGCGCCCGACCTCGTCCGGACCGCTTGCGTCGGGATCCCACCACACCACGGTCGCGTCGTCGCTGCCGGTGAGGTCGATCCCCTTCCAGGTCCGGTGCCTGCCCCACGAGAGATGCAGGCGCGTGGGCGTGGTCGTGGTCGCGGACGGGAAGCGGAACAGTCCCGCCCGAAACGTCTTCGCGGTGAGGCGTGGCCCCGCGAGGTGCACGCCGGTGAAGAACACCAACGGTGCCTGCACCAGCTCGCGGAATGTCTTCGCGGAGGGCGGTTGGCCCGTCTGCCACGTGATGAGATTGGCGAGCTCGTCGACGTCGTCGGCTGTGCGCGCCGGCAGCAACGACACGCCGAACGCGTGCGACCACTGCTTCGGGTCGTACTGGCGGCCGAACACCGCGGTGTCGGTGAACGCGTAGCCGAGCACCACCCACTCGGGGAAGAAGCCCTGGGTCGTGGCTTCCTTCGTGAGGAACGTGGGGAAGAGGGGATCGCCGGCGAGGATCACGCTCGTGACGCGCGCCGTCTGCAATTTGGTGATGACGAGCCGTGCGTCTTCTTGTGCCGTCCCGATGTCGAGTGTGTACGGGACCGTCACCGCCGGCTTCACCCCGTACCTGCCGAGTAGATCCTTGAAATGCGCGACGCTGCGCCGGAACGTGCCCGCGTCGTCGTCGTAGTGGACGACACCGAACACGCGCTTCTTCGCCGCAAGCTCGCGCGAGCCCGCGTGGACGGCCTTGCCGCGCGCCAGCTGCTTACCGACGAATGCCGCCCAGTGCTCGCTCGCCTGTTCCGGGGACGCGAGGGTGGGCCAGAGGTACGGCGAGTGCTCTTCGAGGAAGCGCTGCGGTTGCGCGATGAGACAGTCGCCGACACACAGCACGCCGCGCGCCGCGAGCTCCTCGGCGTACGCGCTCGTCTCGCCCGGACCACCGAACGACGCGAGAGCCTTCACTTCCGTCGCCACCTTGATCGCGTCGGCCTTGGCCGCAACGTCGTCGTCGGGCGCACCACTCGCCTTCACCGTGACGAGCTCGATCTTGCGGCCGTAGAGCTCGTAGTGCGCGGAGAAGTAGTCGATGTACTCCTGCGTGGTGTCGCGCTCCTTGGCGAGGCTCTCGTCGCTGCCGGTGTTCGCGAAGAACGTCTGCTGGAGCAGATCGGGTTGCGCCTGGTAGAGCGCGACGGTGATCGTGTCCTTGGTGACGCCCCGCGCCGTCGCGCCGCCGTTGTCGCCCCCCTTCCACGGCTCCACGCACGGAGGCGCGTAGCCGCTCGGCACCGCGAGGCGGCCCGTGCTCGTGTCGCAGTTCGGCCCCCAGTCGACGTTCTTGCCCTGGGCCTTCGCCTGGTCGAACGTGAGCGGCGCGCTCGGATCCCTGTTTTGGCGTCCGTCAGTGGTGCCGGAGGCCCCGTCAACGACGCCGGAACCGAGGGTGGCGAGGATCACGGTCAGGACCGCGACCCAACGTTGCCCCTGACGCATGGGGAGATCGTCGCGCGGCCGACGCCTCGCGCAGGGTCAGGGCGCGCGGGGGCCGAGGAACGTCCGCGCCACGGACGGGTTCCGGAGCACCGTGTCGGGATCGCCGACTGCCACCACCCGGCCGAGGTCGAGGGCGACGAGCCGCTCCGACACCGCGCGGAGCATTGGCACGTCGTGCTCGATCACGAGCAGGCTCGTGCCGAGCGTGTCGCGCACTCGCACGAGCAGGGGTGCCAGCGCCTCCGCCTCTCGCTGCGCGATGCCGCTCGACGGCTCGTCGAGGAGGAGCACCGACGGCTCGTGTGCGAGGGCACACGCGAGATCGACGATTCGACGAGTTCCGGTGGAGAGCTCGTGCACGAACGCATCGTCGTATGCACCGAGCCCGAGGAGCGCGACCAGCTCCTCGACACGGCGCGTGACCGCAGCTTCGGATCGCGACACCGCGGGCAGATGCAGCGCCGCGGCGACCGGATTGCGCACCCGCACGGCGTGCTCGAGGGCTACTGCGATGGTCTCGGCGACCGTGAGCGCGGGGAAGAGGCGACCGTCCTGGAACGATCGTCCGAGTCCGAGCCGGGCCCGTGCGTACGTCGGGAGATGCGCGAGGTCGACGACCGCGCCGGTGTCCGAGTAGAGCGTGATGGCGCCGTCGTCGGCGCGCGTGAAGCCCGAGAGCACGTCGAAGAGCGTGGTCTTGCCCGCGCCGTTCGCACCGACGAAGCCGACGATCTCGGCGCTTCCCACGGTGAATGACACGTCGTCGAGTGCAACCACACCGCCGAAACGCTTCCGCAGCCCGTTCACTGCCAGCCGCGTCACGCGCTCGAGAGTGTCGGTTCCGGTGTCGGGTCGGGGTTCCGGCGCACCGTGCGCCTGCCCGATGAACACGGCGCGTACGAGGTCATGTCGCTCGAGGAGGTCGGCCGGCGCTCCCGCGAAGCGGACCTCGCCGTGTTCGAGGAAGTACACGCGGTCGGCGATGCGGAGTGCGAGGTCGAGCGACTGCTCGACGACCACGATGGTCGTGCCCGACGCGCGCAGCTGCTGGAGCAGCGCGACCACCTGTTCGGCAGCGGCCGGCGCGAGCCCGTGGGTGAGCTCGTCGACGAGCAGCAGATGTGGGCGGGCAACCAGTGCCATCGCGAGCGTGAGGAGGTGTTGCTCACCGCCCGAGAGATTGCCGGCCGGCTCGCCGATTCGCGCCGCGAGCGCAGGGAACCGCTCGAGCGCGTCGCGGACGTCGGCGGCGGCGGCGCGTCGGTCGCGCACGAGCCAGCGTGCGAGCCGCAGATGCTCGGCGACCGTGAGCGATGGGAAGACGCCCTCGCCGCCCGGCGCGTGGGCAACGCCCATGGCCGCAATCCGCTCCGGCGACACGTGCGTCGTGCTTCGCCGGTCGATCGTGACGGTGCCGTGCCGGGGACGGACCAGGCCGGACACCGCGCGCAGGAGTGTCGACTTCCCGGAGCCGTTCGTGCCGAGCACGGTGACGATCTCGCCCGCCTGCACGTCGAGGTCCGCGCCGAACAGCACCTGCACGCCGTCGTACTCCACGTCGAGCCCACGTACGACGAGCACACCTGTGGGCTCGGCGGCCGGTACCGGTCGGAAAGGCGGGGTGATCGCCGGCGTACCCGGAATCGCCGCGAGCTCGGCAAGACCGCGCCGCCGCGCGACCCATCGGAGCAGGAGGTCGCGCAGGTCGGCGAACGCGGCGCCGAGCCCGCCGGGGAACAGGAGCAGCACGACCAGCAGCCCCGCACCGGTGGCAAAGATCTGCCAATCGAGCGGGAGCGCCCACGTGACGCCACGCACGTAGAGCGCGCCGAGCAGGGCACCGGGGATCGAGCCGAGGCCGCCGATCACCACCATCGCGAACACCACGAGGCTCTCCGACGCCGAGTAGGTGTCGAGCTGGAGGCCGTTCTGATGGTGCACGAACAGCGCGCCCGCGAACGCGGCGAGAAAGCCCGAGATCGCGAACGCGAGGAGCGTGGTGCGGCGCGTGTTCACGCCGTACGCGCTCGTGGCCGGTTCGTTCTCGCGGATCGCGACGAACACGCGCCCGGTGCGCGACCGGCGGATCCCGCGCGCCGCGACGATCGCCAGCCCGAGTGCCACGAGGCAGAGGAAGTAGTAGCGCGTCTCGGAGCCGACGTCGACGAAACCGAACAGATCGCTGCGCTCGACGCGCGCGGGCGGCAGCCAGTCGAAGCGCGCACCCTCGCCGAAGAACCGCGGGTTCAAGAGCCATGCGGTCGTCATGAGCGAGAACGACAGCGTGACCACCGCGATGGTGAGGCCGCGCCGTCGCAGTACCGGTAGGCCGATCAGCGTCGCCACCGCCGCGCCGACCAGAGCCGCGCCGAGCAACCCGAAACCGAGGTCCCATCTCCAGCGCGCGGTGATCGAGCCGCCGACTGCCGCGCCGATCGCGACGAACGCCATCTGCCCGAGGCTGATCTCGCCCGCCCACCCGGTCAGCACCACCAACGAGAGCGCGATCACCGCGTAGATCACCGCGACTGCGGCGAGGTTGATGCGGCTCTCGCTCAGGAATGCGGGGAGGGTGACGAGCGCGAGCGCGACCAACAGCACGAGCCCGATGCCCGTCGCGCGCACCTCCGGCAGACGTGCGAGCTCGCGCGGTACCGGCCGCGGCTCCCGCGCCGCTCGCCACGTCGACGGCTCGATGCGGCCGCGCAGGCCGCGGCCCGCAGGGGTGACCACGAGTGCGACGAGCACGATCACGAACACCACAGGCTCGATGTACTGCCGTTGCCCCCAACCCCACACCACCGACTGTTCGACGATGCCGAGCCCGACCGCAGCGATCACGATCGTCGGGAGACGCTCCATCCCGCCGATCACCGCGGCCGCCAGCGCCCGCAACAGGATCGCGGGACCGAGCACGGTGCCGATCGGGAGTCCGACGATCCCCGCGCGCAGGAACACCGATAGAAAGGCGAGGACTGCGGCGATGACCCAGACGACCGTCTCGAGCCGGCGGACCGGGATGCCGAGCAGCGCGGCGCGATCGGCGTTCTCGGCGGTACCGCGCACCGCGACGCCCACGCGCGTGCGCAGAAAGAGCGCGAGGAGCGCGCACACCAGCGGCACCGCGATCGCGGCGATCAGCTCGTTACCGCCGAAACGGACCAAACCCACCTTGAACGACGCGTCGATCGGCGAGGGGAAGCTCTGCGGCGGCGTGCTCACGTCGAACCAGCGGGGCAGCAGGAGCCCGATGCCCGCGAGCACCTGCGCGAGTCCGATCGTGGCGACGCTCAAGATGAGGCGCGGCGCGCGGAAGAACCGCCGGATCACGAGGAGCTCGACGGCCGCACCGAGCAGCACTGCGGCGGCGATGCCGGTGACGAACGCGACGAGCCAGCTCGCGCCGCTGCTCACCACGAGCAGTACCGCGAGCGAAGCGGGTGCCGCGCCGAGATCGCCCTGCGCGAAGTTGAGGATCCGGTTGGCGCGGTACACGAGCGCGATCCCGAGCGAGATGAGCGCGGTGAGCCCGCCGAGCAGCGCGCCCTGCACGACGATCCCCGCGGGAGGTCCCCAGAGGATCTGGACCAGAAGCAGGAACAGCGTGCCGCCGACGATGACGGTGACCGCGCGGAGCAGGCCCGTCGTCGCCATTCGAGCGAACGTTACGGCATCCAGACCCAGCCTTCGCGGCGAGTTGCGCGCTCGGCGGGCCACGCGAGCTCGGTGAACCCGTCGGCGTGCGCGGCCATCACCAGCGCGGTGACGGCAGCGTCGAACGCGTCGTCGCTCGCGACCGCGAAGTCGCGTAGCCCACGATCGAGGCTGGGGAACTGCTGGTCGAGCAGCGCGGCGCGCTGCCGGGCGTCGGTCTTCACGACTGCGCCGGTGCACGCGCGCGGGTAGACCTCTACGGCGAGCGGCACGCGCGCGTGATCGAACGGCCAGATCGCGAAGCCTTCCCGCCGCAGCCGAGCCAACACCGGCCAGCCGCGGATCGAGCCCGTACCCACGCTGCCGTTGCCGCCCACCTGGAACGTCGACTTCGGGCGTACGCCGCCGGACGACGCGATCGCAGCCTCGGTCACCCGGAGGTGCGACGGCAGATCGGGGCGTGGCCGGCCGGGTCGACCCCAGAACGGCGGGTCGCAGTCGGAGAGCCATCGTTCGCCATCGCGCGCGGCCGCGCCCCACAGCTCGTCGACGGTCGTGAAGCCGCGTTCCTCGAAGAACCACGCGGGCAGCGAGAACGAGAAGTCGAAGCCCACCACGAGCTCGGGATCGGCGGCGGCGAGCGCGAGGACGTGATCTGCCACCTGGTCTCGACTACGGCCGTCCTCGAGCCGGACGAGCTCACCGTCGCGGGCTTCCGCCAACCAGATCGCGCGTCGTTCGCTCTTCGCGCGTCCGGACCAGTCGACCGCGACGACGCGCACGCGGCTATGCCGTGACCCAGACCAGCACCTCGGCTCCCGCGGTTCCCGCGACGAGCGTGTGCGGGCCTTCATCGGTGAGCCGTGCCGCGTCACCAGTGCCGAGCCTGCCGGCGCCGTCGAGCTCGGCCGACCCCACCGCGACGAACACGTGCACGTGGGGCGCGGCCGGCACCGCTACCTCGATGCCGGGCGAGAGGCGTCCCGCGAGCAGCTCGGCGTCGCGCTGGTGGATCGTGACTCCTCCACCACCACTATTGGCACCACTATTGGCACCACTATTGGCACCACTATTGGCACCACTATTGGCACCACT